>JBIODY010000006.1:0-20218 GCA_044445505.1 Lysobacterales bacterium | reverse complement strand
GCGGTTCTGGCACAGCACGGTCAGGCGCTGCGGCCGGCCGCGATCCTCGGGATCGGCGATCCACAGGTCGCTGCCCGCGATCGGCTTGATGCCGGCCGCTTCCGCCGCCTTGTAGAACTTGACCAGCGCGAACAGGTTGCTCTGGTCGGTCAGCGCGACCGCCGGCATGTCCGCGCGCGCGCAGGCGCCGACCAGCTCGGCGACGCGGATCGTCGAATCGGTCAGCGAATACTCGCTGTGCACGTGGAGGTGGATGAAACCGGCAGGCATGGCGACAGCGTGCGGAAGCTGGCCGAAGCCTAGCCCCCGCTCCGCGGTGCGGCAAGCTTGACAACACGATATTGCCGGTATCGCGGCGTGACGAGCGCGTGCGCACGCGCCCGCAGGAAAGCGGGCCAGCGCGACGACCGGCCCGCCCAGGGTTTCCGCGCATTTAGCCGTCGAAGCCGTCGGCAAATATGCGATCGTTGGCGCCGCCTTGGTATTCGTACGCGCCGATATCGGAGACACCGTTGTACGGACGCGGTGAAAGGTCGAGGTCCCAGGGACGCAACCCGCCGGCCGGCGAGTTGCTGCCGCTGTCGATCGCGGGCGACCCGGTCGACAGCCGGTAGTTGCCATTTGCCGCATCGATGAAAAGCGGATCGACGCCGACGAGCGAGTACCAGAAGGACGCGCCGTCGTGCGGATCCTCGTCACCGCTGTTGTTCCACATCAGCGTGTTCCAGATCTGCGTGCCGGCACCGTATGCGGTGACGCCGACCGCAGGATTGCCGGTGACGGTGTAGTTCGACACGTCGATGAACGCCGTCGCGTCGGCACCCGCAAACAGGCCACCCCAAGTGCCGTTCGTGATCAGGCCGTTGGCAGCGAAGATCTGCGAGATGTCGTGGGCTTCGAAGTAGACCTGGTAAACGCCGGGGTCGCTCGGAATGTTGTTGTTGGTCCAGGTTTCCTCGTACAGCGAGACAATGCCTTGGGTCGACGCGCTGACGTTGGCCGCATCGCCTGTCGCGCCGTTCGTGCAGAAGATCTGCTCGTTGCCGGTGTAGTTGTTGCCGCGCAGCTCCATGCTCGAAGTGTCTTCCGAGTCGGTGAACACACCGCCGCCGCGGCAGGCGCCCCCGTTCGGATTGCTGGTGATGTTGTCGTAGATCATGTTCAGCACGAAATCGATATGGCCGCTCTGGGTCGTCTGCACGAAGGCACCGGCGCCGAAGGATGGCGCGCTGTCGGTGCCAAGCAGCTGGTTCGTGTCGATCGTGTTACCGGTCAGCGCGATCACGGACGCGCCCGACGCCTGCACGGCGAGACCTGCGCCGCCTTGCGGAAGCGAGGTCGTCGACGTGTAGACCACGTTGCCGTAGATGAAGTTGTCGGCCACGACGACGCTCGCATTGTCCCGCGCGCCGACCAGCAGACCGCGCGTGTAGAAGCCGAACGAATTGCCCGAGCCGTTGAGTGCGAATCGATTAATCGAGACTATGGCATCACCCTGGACGATGGCCGAGATCGTCGGTGCGTCGTTGCCGTCGACGCCACGGATTTCGCTGGTTGCGCCGGCCGTCTGGCTCTGGAAGATCGAATCCCATCCTCCGCTGAGCGAGACCGATACACTCGTAACGAAGTCGACGTTTTCGTTGTAGTAGGAGCAGTGTGGGGGGATGCAGCCCAGGTTCTCGACGCGCACCTCGTCGCCGCCGTTTGCGATCGCCTGGTCGACGCCTTCCTGGATGGTCGGGAATGTGCCATCCGGTCCGACTGTGATGTACGCCTGTGCGCCCGCCGCCCACGACAGGGCAAGCAAACCCAGCGCGACGTGCCACCCGAGTCCGCGTGAGGCTCGCGTATCGGGCCGATGCGATGCTGTGAGTGAACGAGCCGACATGATCTTCTCCGATTGCGATGAGGGTGGATGGCCCTGTCGTATTTCCGAAAACGGCGCCGGCGATTACACGCGCAACCCGGCAGGTGGGAGGCAGCGACGGGAACACGGCGCGCGGGGCGAGTGCCCGCGATTTCCGGCGCGACGGAAGGTGCCACGCTTGGCGGTGGCGCGCAGCGCGCCGGGGCGACGTCGAAGCCCAGCCCGGTGCTATTCGGCGAAGGCGTGCAATTTGCCCAGCGTGTAGGCGAGATAGGAATCGAGTAGCGGATGTTGCGGGCAATCCTCGAAGCGACCGCCACAACGCTCGCGCAGACGCGTGTTCGCCTCGAAATACGCATTCTTCGGCAGTCCGGCGACGTCGAGCACGAGGCCGGCGAGGAATGCGAGATCGAGGGTGCGGTACGGACCGAACTTCGCAGGGTCGGAATTGCTGTCGATACGGTAGTAGGTGAGGTCGGGCGCCTCGGCGTGCAGTTCCTCGGGCAGGGCGCTCTGCAATGTGCTCTCGATGCCGTCGAACGCGGGATGGTGGTCGCCGAAATGCACGAGCACGGCCGGACGCGAGTCCGCGAACAGGAAGCGCCGCAGATCGGCGAGCGCATCGCTCGATTGATGCAGGCGGAACAGGTAGGTGCCGAGATTGCGATTGAGGCGCGCGTCCGCGCCCGGCAGCGGCGCGTTCCAGGGTGGCGGCAGCGCGTCGAGCGGTTTGTCGTGCGGGCCGTGCTGGCGCATCGTCAGCAGCATGAAGAACAGCGGGCGATCGTCGCGCGCACGTTCGCGGCGATAGAGGTCCTCGAAGCGCTGGACCAGATCGGCATCGGTGCTTTCCCAGCGCAGGCCGAGTTCGCCGGCGTCGTGGAACTCGTCGAAGCCGTAATCCGCGTAAGCGTCGCTGGCGCCGAAGAAATCTCGCGCCATCGGATAGATCGCGATGGTCCGGTAGCCGAGCGCCTTGAGCTGGTGCGGCAAGGTCTCGCGCACGCGTGGCGCGAGGTTATACGGCGCGTAGACGCCGGCTGGACCGAACAGGGTGTGCGGCAGGCCGGTGAGGAACGCGAATTCACTGACCCAGGTCGCGCCGCCGTAGGTATGTACCTTGAGCAATCCGTAGGCATCCGTGGCCGCATCCGGCGCGAAGATCGGGAACGTGCAGCGCGGAACCGTGCAGATCGCCCACTGGCGCGGATCGAGCGTGCTCTCCTCGAGCACTGCGACGATGTCCGGGCGCTGCGCCGCTGCGGATGACGTGGCCGCTGGGGGATTGCCCCAGTCGTACGCCACGGCAGCCGTCGGCGTGTACGCGGGCATGTCGGGCTGCATGCGCGCGAACGAGAGCAGGAACGCGGTCGCCGGATTGCGCTTCGCATGCGCGATGAAGTCCCAGGTTTTGGCCTTGTGGATGTCGCGAAACGGGCCCTGCGGCCAGACGACCAGCAGCAGCGGCAGCAGCGCGAGCAGCGACACGCTGCCGCGCATGAGGACGCGGCGTCCACGCCACCAGCCGGGCGATTCCAGCCACCACACGAGAACAGCGAGCAGCGCGCCTCCGAGCAACGCTGCGACGCACTTGTGCCACAGCGCCGGATAGTGTGCGATCACGTTGAGCGTGGTCGTGCCCGCGAAATAGCGCAGGTCGGGCGCGAGCAGCGGCTCGTGCAGATAGGCGAGCTTGAGCGCGATCGCGAGCCATACGCAGCCCGCGAGTGCGCCGGCGATCAGGATGCCGAAGCCGATGCGTCCGCATACGACCGCTACCGGCAACGCGACCGCAAACGCGAGTGTGAGGCAGAACAGGCGGTTCTGCGCGTCGCTCTCGACCGGCAGCAGCCGGTACAGGGCGATCGCGAAGGTCGCGCTCGCGAGGACCCACGCGACGCCCCGCCGCGGCCACCGAGTGTCTTCCATGTCGTGCCGCCAGAAGGGAGTCCCCGATGCAGACGTGTCACCGCTCCGCAACGTCGCGGCGTGCTGCATTCGCGGATCCGCCTGCGCCGTACGATAATTGTGCGGCCGGGCGTGCGATCAGAACAGCTCGGGTGCGATCAGCCGCCGCACCGGCGCGAAGCCGCCGCGATGCACGCGGCAGGGCCCGAGGCGTTCCAGCGCGGCCAGATGTTGCGGCGTCGAGTAGCCCTTGTGGCGCGCGAAGCCGTAGCCCGGGTGGAGCGGATCGAGCTCGCGCATGATCGCATCGCGCGCGGTCTTGGCGAGGATCGAGGCCGCGCTGATCGCCGCCTCGCTGGCGTCGCCGCCGACGATCGCGCGCGCCGGGCACGGCAATGTCATGGGGAGGCGGTTGCCGTCGATCAGGGCCAGGGTCGGCGCCACGCTGAGCGCCAGCAGTGCGCGGGTCATGCCGATCAGCGTCGCACCGAGGATATTCAGGCGGTCGATCTCCTCGACATCCACGGCGACCACCGACCACGCCAGCGCCGCCCTGCGGATCTGCGGCGCGAGCATCTCGCGCTGCGCTTCGCTCAGCAGCTTGGAGTCGGCCAGTCCGTCGATGCGCTGGCGCGGATCGAGGATGACCGCGGCGACGACCACCGGACCTGCCAAGGGACCGCGGCCCGCCTCGTCGACACCGGCGATGAACTTCCGCGGGCGCAGGAGCGTGTTCATTCGTGCAGGTCGCCGAGCCTGGTGAACACATAGTCGTGGTACGAGATCAGCGTACGCGTGTCCTTGCAGTCCAGATAACGTCCCTTGCAGCGCTCGCGCAGCAGCGTGTTGGCCTGGTAGAACGGATTCTTCGGAACCCCGGCGACATCCAGCAGCAATGAACCGAGGAATGCGATGTCGAGCGCCGGATAGTCGAACTTGCTGCGCACCGGAAAATTCGCTTTCAGCATGTAGTAGGTCACCCAGTTCGCGGCCGGCCCGGCTTCCTTCGGCACTTCCTTGGGAATTTCGTTGATCGCGCCGTCGAACGAGGGCTGATGATCGCCGAAATGCATCAGCACGGTCGGATGCTCGCCACCGAGCAGGAACTTCTCGAGATCGGCCATCATCGCGTCCGATTCCTGCAGGCGCTGCAGGTAGTTGCCGAGGTTGAGGTTGAGCCAGTCGTCGAGCGCCTTCGGCTTGAACGCACCGGGAAACAGCGGCTGATTGTACGGCGCCGGCAGTTCCGCGAGCGGCACCATGTGCGGGCCATGCTGGTGCAGGGTCAGCATGAACACGAACAGCGGCTGGGTCGGATGCACGCGCTTCTCGTCGGCGTAGATGCGTTCGAACACCTTGAGCAGGTCGGCATCGTGGCTTTCCCAGGCGAGACCGTACTGGGTGCCGTCGTAGAACGCATCGAAGCCGTAGTAATCGTAGGCGTTGCGTGCGTTGAGGAAATCGCCGCTCATCGGATATACCGCGATCGCGCGATAGCCGGCGCTCTTGAACACCTTCGGCAAGGTGAACTCGACGCGCGGCGCGAGATTGTACGGGGCGTACAGCCCGGCGTTGCCGAACAGATTGTGGGCGAGGCCGGTCAGCAGCGAAAACTCGCTGGTCCAGGTGCCGCCGCCGAACGTGTGCACGCTCATCGGGCCATGCGCGCGGGTGAACTTGTCCGCTTCGAACATGTGCCGCCTGCACAGCGCAATCGTGCACAGCTTCAGGATGCGCGGATCGAATGTGCTTTCCTCGAGGACCGCGACCACGTCGGGCGGCGTCGCCGGGGCCTGCAGCGGCCGGTCGAGCGTCCAGACGATGCTGCGATCGACATCGGCGGGGATCGTCGGCTTGTCGATGACGGTGTCGTTGAACGAGGTGAAGAAGTCGGTGATGAAGCTCTTGTCGTTGACGGTGATCCACATCGGCTTGTTGAACACCGCCTCGAACGGCCCGCGCGGCGACAGGCAGGCCGCGAGCACGCACGCCGCGGAACCCGCGCCGAGCGCACGCACGAGCGCGCGCAGCGCGCGTGCCCGCGCCGGCAGCAACGATGGGCGTTCAGCGATGAACGAGACGCCGAGCAGCAACGGAATCAGGACCAGTGCGGCGAGGCTGGCGCCGAGCAGCAGCGGATAGCGCGCGATGACCTCGAGCGTGTCGCGATTGACGAAGTATTCGAGATCGGGCGCCAGCAGCGGGGTTTGCAGGTACAGGAACTTGAGCAGGCCCGCGAGTTCGATCGCGCCGAACAACAACGCGACCAGCAGCAGCGAGAACGCGACGCGCGCGCTCGCGAACAGCGCGAGCAGCAGCGCAGCGAACACCAGGGTCCCCGCGAAGACCTTTTCGTTCGCGGTGTGCTCGGTCAGCGGCCCGGCGACGCACAGCGCGAGAAACGCGACGAACGCGAACACGCGCAACGGACCGGAGTGGCGGCGCAGGAAGGTCGACAGGGCGGTCATGCGGCGATCGTCATCGGCCGCATCGTGCGCAAGCTCCGTCAAGACGTCAATGCGCAATGCAGCGCGTTCAAGCGCGCGGTGCGGGATCGGACGTTGTCACTGCAGCGCTGCATCCTGTTTGGAATTCATCGTCAGTCCCGAACAAGAGCGCCCCTTCCACCCTCCCTCAGCCGTCTGAGGCCTTCCCCCGCCGCGCAGGGGAAGGAAAAGACGCGCCCTTCGCGGTTCCTTCCCCAGCTGTGCAGGGATCCTTGCTGTTCCTTCCCCAGCTGCGCACGGTCCCTGCTGTTCCTTCCCCAGCTACACGCGGTCCCTGCTGTTCCTTCCCCTGCGTAGCGGGGAAGGTCGAAGCCGCCCTCGGGCGGCTGAGGGAAGGCGGATGGGGGCAGCTTGTCGTCATGGGTGGACCGAACTCAGCGTCGACTTCCAACGAATGCAGCACTACGCCAGCAGCTCCGCAATCGCCGCGGCGGCGCTGCGGCTGGCGTCGCGGCGCAGCTCCAGATGCAGGCGCCGGTATTCGGCGAGCAGGCCCGGATCGGCCACGCGCGCGCGCAGCACCGGCAGCAGCGCGGCCGTGAGTGCGGCTGGCGTGCACGCATCCTGCATCAGTTCTGGCACCAGGTCGCGGCCGGCCAGCACGTTCGGCAACGCATAGCGTTCGACCTTGAGCAGGCCAAGCGCCTTGACGATGCGATAGGTCAGCGCCGCGACGCGGTAGGCGACGACCATCGGCCGCTTCGCCAGCATCGCTTCCAGCGCCGCGGTGCCGGAAGCGAGCAGGATCGCGTCGGCGGCGATCATCGCCTCGTGCGCGTGGCCGTCGATGAGGGCGATCGGCGATCGGGAATCGGCGATGGGGGGTTCGCCGCGATCCGTTCGCGCGGCCTTGTCGATTGCCGATTCCGCATTCTCCATTCCTGCCTTCGCGAGCAGGCTCGCGAAGGTTTCGCGGCACGCCGCATTCGCCATCGGCGCGATCACGCGCAGATCGGGAATCTGTTCGACGAGCAGGTGCGCGGCACCGATGAAATCCGCGCCGAGGCGAGCGATCTCGCCGAGCCGGCTACCGGGCAGCAGCGCGAGCACCGGCGCATCCGGCGGCAGGCCGAGTGCCACGCGCGCGGCGGCGCGATCGGGATCGAGCGGGAACGTGTCTGCCAGCGGATGCCCTACAAAACGCGCATCGACGCCGTGGCGCGCGTAGATCGGCGGCTCCATCGGAAACAGGCACAGCACGCGATCGGCGCTGCGGCCGATCTTTGCCGCGCGCTGCTCGCGCCACGCCCAGATCGACGGGCTGACGTAATGCACGGTGCATATACCGACCGCTTTCAGCTTGCGCTCGAGGCCGAGGTTGAAGTCGGGCGCGTCGATGCCGATGAATGCATCCGGTTGTGACGCGCGCGTGCGCCGCACCACATCGCGGCGGATCGCGAGCAGCTCCGGCAGATGCCGCAGCACCTCGACCAGGCCCATCACGCTGAGTTTCGCGGCCGGGTACCACGCGTCGAGGCCGGCTGCGACCATGCGCGGGCCGCCGATACCGGCGAATTGCGCATCCGGAAAGCGTTCGCGCAAGCTATCGATCAGGCCCGCACCGAGCAGGTCGCCGGACGCTTCGCCGGCGACGAGGACGAAGCGTCGCGGCCCCGTGGGGGCATGAGTGCCGCGAGTCGATGATGTCGGCATGTTGCGCAATGTCGGAATGGAGCTGTTTTCGTTCACCGCATGCTCAATAAATCCGGTACGCGTCCAGAACACCCGGGAGCCCGTGATAGCCGAATTGCCCGAGCGGCCCGGCGATCAGTTCAAGCGTACTTCGAATATCCAGCAAGGGGCATACCGCGATCAGGAACGCGCGCCATTTTGCATGCGGTATCGTCACCAGAAACGCCGGCAGCAGCAGGAAATACCAGAACTGCACGTTCGTATGGGTCTTGCACAACACGATGAAGGCGATCGGTGCGAGCGCATAGACAAATGCGCCGGAGCGCCACGCGTAGATTGCCAGCGCCGCCAGCATCCCGTAAGTCGCGATCTGGTCCACGGCAATCAACCACGGAGGATTCCACGCGAACATGTCCGCAAACGGATTCCAGTAATACGGGTTGTAGACGAGCAATGCGCCGAAGCGCAGCACGTTCGATACGCCCTGGTAGGTCAACTCGGAAATCAATGCCGGGATTGTCCCGACGACGAAGCCCAACGAAGCCCATTTCCAGGAAGCCGAATGCGTACGCACGACCAGGATCACGATCAGCGGCAGCAGCAGGACGGCGGTGATCTTCGAAAAGATCGCAAGCGCAAGCGCGAGCCCGCACACGAAGGGGAATCGCGCCACAGCCAACAGCGACATCAGCATCAGGAATGATTGCAGCGGCTCGAACTGGCCTTCGCGGGACACCCACCAGATGGACATCGGCGACGCCCAATACAGGATGCCGAGCAGCCGGCTTCCGGAAAGGCGGCCGATAGCCACGGCATTCGCAGCCTCCAGGAGCGTCAGCAAGATTTTTGCGCAGAAGACGGTCGGAGAGATGGCCGCGACGAGAGCAAAAAACGCCAGTGCGACGGGCGGATAACTGAATGGAAACCGGGCCCAGGAGACTTGTGACCAGTCCGGCGAGAATGCCAGCAAAGGTTTGGTCGCCGCCGAAAATCCGTGTTCGTTCGCCAATACCCCATACAACAAGTTGCGGACGACATCGCCGGTTTCGACGGGAATCTGCAGGCATTCATGCAGGCGCAGCAACGCCACTGCGCCGCACCCGACGACTGCCCATGTCATCGGACTGATTCCGGCGCATGGAGTGAAGCGCTTGCGGCCGCGAACGGGCAATCGCGAGGTACTGGCCGCTTCCGCCGTGTCCGTCCCCGGTTTTGCCCTGGTCCCGGAGCCCGCCTCGCGCCGGTCCGATTCCTCGCTGCCGATTCCCGATTCGCGGCTCTTCACCGCGCCAGCGAACGTTCGCTGCGCTCGAGAAAGCCGAGCATGTGGGCAACGTCGCCGCTATCCCGCGCCTGCTCGGCGAGCTTCGCGCGCGCTTCGGCGAGCGGCGTGCCCGCGACATACAAGGTGCGGTAGGCGCGTTTGATCGCGGCAATGCGCTCCGCGTCGAAGCCGCGCCGCTTCAGACCCTCGCTGTTGATGCCGCGCGGCTTGGCATAACTGCCGGCGACGATCACGAACGGCGGAACGTCGGCATTGATCAGGCTGCCCATGCCGGTGAAGGCATGCGCGCCGATCTTGCAGAACTGGTGCACGCCAGTGAAGCCGCCGAGGGTCACGAAGTCGCCGATCTCGACGTGACCGGCGAGTGTCGCGTTGTTCGCGAACACGACCTGGTTGCCGATGGCGCAATCGTGCGCGATGTGTACATAGGCCATGATCCAGTTGTCGTCGCCGATGCGGGTCGCACCGCCGCCTTCAGCGGTGCCGCGGTTGAACGTGGTGAATTCACGGATCACGTTGCGGTCGCCGATCAGCAATTCGCTGCGTTCGCCGCGAAACTTCTTGTCCTGCGGTTCGGCGCCGAGCGAGGCGAACTGGAAGATGCGGTTGTCGCAACCTATGCGTGTCGCGCCCTCGATCACGACGTGCGGCCCGATCGTGGTGCGCGCGCCGATCTCGACTTCCGCCCCGATGACGCTGTAGGCGCCGATGCTGACGTCGGCGCCGATCCGTGCGGCGGAATCGACGAGCGCGGTCGCGTGGATCATCCGCTGGCGACCTCGGCGCACAGCATCTCGGCCTCGGCGGCGAGCTGGTCGCCGACGAACGCACGGCCCAGGAACTGACTCATGTTGCGCATCGTGCGCTTGTGCTCGACTTCGAGACGCAACTGATCGCCCGGCACGACGACGCGGTTGAAGCGGGCGTTGTCGACCTTGACCAGGTAGAACACCACCGGCTGCGCCGGATCGTGCGGAACCGTCAGCTTGATCAGAACGCCGGCGGCCTGTGCCATCGCCTCGATGATCAGCACCCCCGGCATCACCGGATGGCCCGGGAAGTGACCCTGGAAAAACGGTTCGTTGATGGTCACGTTCTTTAGCGCGGTCACGCGCTTGCCATGCTCGAAGGCGGTCACGCGATCGAGCAGCAGGAACGGATAACGATGCGGCAGCATCGCTGCGATCTGTTCGACGTCGATCGGCAACTCGACCGGCGTGGGGGGGAGGGTCATGACTTCGGTTCCTTTGCGTCGGCGCCCATGCGCCGGGCGATTTCGTCCAGGTGCTTGAAACGTGCCGCGTTGCGCCGCCACTGCCGGTTCGGCTGGATCGGCGTGCCCGAGGAGTATTCGCCGGGTTCGCGGATCGAGTGCGTGACCAGGCTCATTGCGGTCACCGTGACTCGGTCGGCAACGCTCAAATGACCGAGTATGCCAGCGCCGCCGCCGATCAGGCAGTAACGGCCGATCGTCGCGCTGCCGGCGACCGCGGCGCAGCCGGCCAATGCGCTGTGCGCGCCGATCCGCACGTTGTGCGCGATCTGGATCTGGTTGTCGAGGCGCACATCCTCCTCGAGCACAGTATCGCCGAGCGCGCCGCGGTCGATCGTGGTGTTCGCACCGATCTCGCAGTCGTCGCCGATGACAACGCCGCCGAGCTGCGGCACCTTGATCCAGTGGCCGTGATCGGCGGAGCTGCGATCGAACGCGAGACCGAAGCCGTCGGCGCCGAGCACCGCGCCCGGATGGATCAGCACGCGCTGGCCGAGGATCACATCCTGGACCAGGGTCACCCGCGCGACCAGGCGCGATTGCGCACCGACGCGGCAACCGCGCCCGATGATGCAGTGCGGGCCGAGCAGTGCGCCGTCGCCGATCGCGGCGTCGTCCTCGATGACGCAGTGCGGGCCGATGCTGGCGCTCGCCGCGAGCCTGGCACCCGGCGCCACGACCGCGCTCGGATGAATGCCGGGGGCGCCGGCCGGTTGGCGCTCGAACAGCGCAGCGATGCGCGCGAAAGCCGCATACGGATCGTCGGCGATCAGGCAATCGCGGTCCCAGTCCTGCGCATCCGCCGCGCGCATGACTACGGCGCTGGCGCGGGTCGCGGCGAGCTGCGCTCGATAGCGTGGATTGGCGAGGAAGCCCAGTTGTCCGCTGCCGGCGTCGACCAGCGTTGCGACGCCGTGGATCGTGCGTTGCGGATCGCCGCGCAATTCCAGCGCGAAGCGCGCCGCGAGCGCACCGAGGCTGATTGCGGCCGCGCTCACGGGCCCGCGCCCTTGCGCGACTGGCGGCGCAGGCGTTCGAGAATCTGCTCGGTCACGTCGACCTTCGAACTTGCGTAGACGACCGGACTCGGCACGATGAGGTCGAAACCCTGTTCGCGCGCGAATTCGACCACCGCATCGTTGATCTCGCGCCAGCTGCGGTCGAGTTCCTGGTCGCTGCGCGTCTTCAGTTCGGCGCGCAGCGCATCGCGATTGCGCTTGATCGAGCGGTCGAGCGCGTCGATTTCGCGCTGCACGGCGTCGGCCTCGCCGCCCGGCGAAGATTTCGCCTTCTGCCCCTGGCGCAGTTCCTCCGCATGTTTCTCGTCCGCTTTGAGCGCAGCGTCGCGCGCAGCGAATTCATGCTCCAGCTTCTGTCGCCCGGCGATGACCTGGGGCGCATTGTCGAGAAGCCGCTTCATGTCCACGTAGCCGATGCGCACCGACGTCGACGCCGGTGCCTGGGCGAAGGCCGGCGGCAAGAGCGCCGCCACCACGAGCAGCAGCGCATGGATCAGGTTGCGCGATGGTGCCTGATGCGTCACCTGGCTCTCCTCGCTGCCCCGACGCCGCTCGCGGCCTCCGTGCTGGGCAGCGGGATGCTGAAAAAATCCGTCCCGGATTTTTCCAGCTCGCACGGTCGCGGCAAAGCCGCGCTACCTGCTCCGCAAATCAATCGCTTGCGCGATCGAGTTGCGTGCGATGCATCCCTGCATCGCTCTGACAGGCGCTGAAAAGGAGCTTTCAGCACCCTATCAGAACGTATTGCCGAACGTGAACTGGATCAACTCGGTATCGTCGCCTGGCTGCTTGCGGATCGGTTTGGCGAAGTTGATCACGATTGGGCCGACCGGCGCGCGCCACTGGAACGACAGGCCAACAGATGCGCGCAACTGGTCCGCGCTCCAGTGCTGGTATGCGCTGCAATCGGTCCGGTCGCAGAGATTGTTCTTGAACACGTTGCCGACGTCGACGAACGCGGAGAGGCGCGTGCTGTCGTCGTTCTCCTTGACGAACGGGGTCGGGAAGATGACTTCGGCCGAGGCGACTGTCTTGAACGCGCCGCCGAGCGGCAGGCGGCAGTTCTTGTCGGTGGTCGGACAGAAACGGTTGGCCCCCGTGAACGGGCCCAGCGTGTTGTCGCGGAAACCGCGCACGTCCGCCACGCCGCCGGCATAGAAGTTCTCGAAGAACGGCAGGCCGCCGATGTCCGCCTGGTAGCGAGGATGGTCGGTCGGCAGCACGCTGGTCGGCGCATTGTAGGTATCGCCGTAACCGATGGTGAAATGGCCGAAGAACGTCAGCGCATCGGTCAGGCGCAGGTACTGCGCAAAGCGGTAGTTGAGCTTGTAGTACTCGACCGTGGAACCCGGCAATGTCACTTCCAGCGAGACCGACTGCAGCGAGCCACGAGTCGGATTCCAGTAGCGGTTGCGCGTGTCGTGCGCCCACGAGAGCTGCACGTTCCAGGTGTGGAACGTGTGGTGGCCGAGGTTGTCGACGTAGTCGATGATGCTTTGCGGCGTGATGCCCTGGAGGGTCTGGATGCCGGTGCGGCTCAGGCCCATCTGCGTGGTCACGCTGTCCGATTCGGTGATCGGAATGCCCAGATACATGTCGAATGCATCGGTGCTGGTCAGATAGCTGGCGAGGTTGTTCTCGCTCGCATCCAGCTTGGTGTGCTGGATGTCGTAGCCGATGCCGATGCCGTCGTCGGTCAGGTACGGTTCGAAGTACGACAGCGAATAGCGCTTGATGAACGCGCTCTGCTGCGCGTTGACCGAGATGCGGTCGCCGGTGCCGAAGAAGTTGTTCTGGGTCACGCCGATGCTGGCAATGATGCCCTGCACTTGCGAGTAGCCCAGGCCGAACGTGAACTGGCCGGAATTCTGTTCCTCGACCGTGATCGCAAGGTCGACCTGGTCGTCGCTGCCCGGCACCTTCGGGGTGTCGATGGTGACGGTCTTGAAGAAGCCGAGGCGTTGCAGGCGGATCTTCGAGCGGTCGATCGCGGCCTGCGAATACCAGGCGCCCTCGAGCTGGCGCATCTCGCGGCGCAGCACCTCGTCCTCAGTGTGCTGGTTGCCCTTGAACACGACCCGGCGCACATAGACGCGCTTGCCGGGATTGATGAAGAAGTTCAGGCTGACTTCGCGTTTTTCCTTGTCGATGGCCGGGATCGGCTGCACTTCGGTGAACGCGTAACCGATGTTCGACAGCGCCGCGGTGATCGCGTCGACGGACATCTCGATCTTCTTGCGCGAGAACACTTCGCCGGGCTTGATCTGCAGCAGCTTGCGCAGATCCTCTTCCTTGAGGATCAGGGCACCGGTCAGCTTGATGTCGGTGACCTTGTAGACGTCGCCTTCGCTGATGTTCGCGGTGACGTACATCTTGCGCTTGTCGGGACTGATGCCGACTTGGGTCGAATCCACGCTGAAGTCGGCATAGCCGCGGTCCATGTAGTAGGACTGCAGCTTCTCGAGATCGCCCGACAGCTTCTCGCGCGAGTACTGGTCGTCCTTGGAGTACCACGAAGTCCAGTTCGACGTACTGGACTCGAAATCGCCTTCGATCTGCTTGTCCGGATACACCGTGTTGCCGACGATGTTGAGGTGCTTGATCCGCGCCGCCTTGCCTTCGGCGATGTTGATCGCGATCTCGACCCGGTTACGATCGAGATTGACCTTCGAAGTCTGCACCGACACGTTGTACTTGCCGCGGTTGTAGTACTGGCGGATCAGCTCGCCCTGCACCTCGTTGAGCTTGAGATCGTCGAATGCCTCGCCTTCGGCGAGGCCGATGCCCTTGAGGCCCTTGCGCAGGTCCTCCTCCTTCAGGTCCTTGTTGCCGCGAATCGCGATCTTGGTGATCTGTGGGCGTTCCTTCACGGTGACGACCAGGATGTCGCCTTGGCGCCCGAGCTGGACGTCATTGAAGAAACCGGTCTTGTACAACGCGCGGATCGCCTGGTCGGCACGCTCGGTGGTCAGCGAATCGCCTTTCTCCACCGGCAGGTAGGTGAACACCGTGCCGGGTGCGATGCGCGACAGGCCCTCGATGCGGATGTCGGAAATCGTGAAGGTGTCGAACGCCGAGGCGTCCTGTGCGGCGAACCAGGCGAGCAGGAACAGGGCCAGAATCCGTTGCCCGCTCGCCAGCCGGCCGCGCCGGAATCGGTTTGCGCGCAGGGCAAGGAAGAGAGAGGAAGTGTAGGTCGATACACGATTGAACGATGACGCCGCCATGCGTGCAAACCGATCCGGACATCCGGGTTGCTCCGCAGGGGCCGCCATGCGGCGGCGCGCCGCCTGGAAAGGCGGCCAGCCTGTCCGGCGCGACGCGCTTCCACCCGACGATCCCTGCGGGGCAACGCGACCGGCTGGGGAGCCGTCAACAGACTCTATACGCTTCATCGTCACTTCCATCAGGGCATCGTGGGGCCCGCGACGGATTCTGCCGCGGCTGTTTTCGTCATGGGGCAAGCCCGTCGGATCAGGACGCGATCCGCAGGATATCGTTGTAGAACGCCAGGCCCATCAGGGCCATGAGCAGGGTCAGACCGACATACTGACCCGCGATCTGCACGCGATCGCTGACCGGACTGCCCTTTACCAGCTCGATAAGGTAATACAGCAGGTGGCCGCCGTCCAAGATCGGGATCGGCAGCAGGTTCAGGATCGCCAGGCTCAGCGAGATGATCGCGAGGAAATTCAGGAACCAGGCCAGCCCGAGCTGGGCCGAGCTGTTGGCCACCTGGGCTATCGTGATCACGCCGGAAAGGTTCTTCAGGGAGGCCTGCCCGGTGACCATGCGGCCGAGCATGCCGAGGGTCTCGCGGCTGCGTTGCCAGGTCTCGCCGAACGCCTGCGGGATCGCTGCCAGCGGGCTGTAGCGCAGGGTTGCGTCGTAGTGGGGCTCGACCGGCTGTGCACCGATGCCGAGCAGCCAGGCCGGTGTCTGCCGTGCCACATCCTGCGTGGCTGCCTTGGATTCCTGCGCATTGCGCACCGGCGTCGCCGCCAGATCCAGGGTCTGTCCGGTACGTTCGACATGGATCGTCAGCGCCTTGCCCGGCGCGGCCAGCTTCTGGATCGCGGCCGGGATATCGCGCCAGTCAGCGATCTTCTCCGCGTCGATCGCGACCACGCGGTCGCCGGATTTCAGGCCCGCCCGCGCTGCGGGGCTGTCTGGGCTGACGCTGCCGATCACCGGTGGCACCGCCCATTGACGCGGCTCGAGGCCGATTTCGCGGTAGGCGGCCTGCTCGTCGAGATCCTGCGGCAGTTTCGACAGCGGCAGGGTGCGCTGGCGTTCGCTGCCGCCGGCGTCGACCACGGCGACGCCGAGATCGCGATGATCCATCGCACCCTGGAGCAGGGCGAGGCTCGCGTCGGTCCAGGTTTCGATCGCATTGCCGTCGATCGCGGTGAGGCGGTCGCCCTTGGCGAAACCGGCGCTGGCCGCGATCTGGTCGACATGGCCGACGATCGGCAGGTAGTCCGGCTTGCCGATCACGAACATCAGCCAGAACGCGGCGAGGGTGAAGATCAGGTTGAACGCAGGCCCCGCGGCGCTGATCGCGAAGCGCGCTCCGAGCGAGGCGCGGTTGTGCGCGCCGGCGAGATCCTGCGTGCCACCGGCCGCGCCATCGAGTTCGCGCTCGTCGAGCATCTTCACGTAGCCGCCGAGCGGAATCGCGGCGATGACGAACTGGGTGCCGAGACGATCGACGCGCGACCACAGCGCGGGACCGAAGCCGATCGAGAACTTGAGCACCTTCACGCCGCAGCGGCGCGCAAGCACGAAATGGCCGAACTCGTGGAACGTGATCAACAGGCCCAAGGTGACGATCAGCCACCAGACCGAACCGAAAAATGTACTCATGACGCGGCTTTGAGTGCTCGATTGGAAAGTGATTTGTGAATCTGAATATCCTGCCGCGGTTTACGCGCCGCAGCCTGCGGCCCGGTCTTCGGCCCGGGTTCACTCGGCGCATCCCTGCCTTCGCCCTGCGGGCAGCTTCGCTGTGCAAAACGGCAATCCTGCCGTTTTGTCGCCGTTCGCGCCCGCTCTCCTGCGGCGCAGCGCGAACAAATGGTCGCGGCACAGCCGCGCCACCTTTGTCGCGACATGCACTCGCGCATGTCGCAGTGGCATATCCAGGTGCCAGCAGCGGCTTTTCAAACCGCTCCGGAAAGGGTGGCAATGATACGTTGCGCTTGCCGACGCGCAGTTAAATCGGCGTCAAGAATCGCCGTCAGATCGTTGGCCGGAGCCGGATCCGTCGCGGCCAGGCAGCGCTCGATCGTTTCCGCGATCGCGAGGAACGGCAGGCGGCCGTCGAGGAACGCGGCGACCGCCTCCTCGTTGGCCGCATTCAGCGCGGTGATGGCACTGCCGCCGGCGCGCAGCGCCTGGTAGGCGAGGTCGAGGCAGCGGAAGGTCGCCCGGTCGGGCGCCTCGAAATCGAGCCGGGCGATTTTCAGCAGGTCCAAGGTTGCGACGCCGGCATCGACGCGGTCCGGCCACGCCAGCGCGTACGCGATCGCGGTGCGCATGTCCGGATTGCCGAGTTGGGCCAGCACCGAGCCGTCGGCGTATTCGACCAGCGAATGCACGATGCTCTGCGGATGCACGACGACCTCGATGCGTCCGGCCGGCGCGTCGAACAGGTAGTGCGCCTCGATGACCTCGAGGCCCTTGTTCATCAGCGTGGCCGAATCGACCGAGATCTTGCGACCCATGCGCCAGTTCGGATGCGCGCACGCACGCTCGGGCGTGACATCGGCGAGGTCGGCCGTCTTCAGCCCGCGGAACGGGCCGCCGGACGCGGTCAAGAGGATGCGTCGCACGCCGGCCGTGGCGAGGTCGGCATGTTCGCGCGGCAGGCACTGGAACACCGCGTTGGGTTCGGAATCCAGTGGCAGCAGCTCGCTGCCGCCTTCACACAGCGCGGCGCTCAGCAAGGGGCCGGCCATCACGATCGCTTCCTTGTTCGCCAGCAGCAGGCGCTTGCCGGCGCGCGCGGCGGCGAGGGTCGATTCGAGACCGGCGGCGCCGACGATCGCGGCGACCACGGTGTCGCAATGCGCGCCGGCTGCGGCTTCGATCAGCGCCTGCGCTCCGGCCTCGACCCGGCAGGCGATGCCGGCGGCAGCGAGTCGCGCGCGCAGATCCGCCAACGCGGCCGGATCTGCGATCACCGCGAGTTCGGGCCGGAAGCGCGCACACAGCCCGGCGAGCGCAGCGGCATTCCGGTGCGCGGTCAGCGCGGTCACGCGGAAGCGCTCCGGATGGCGCGAGACGACGTCGAGCGTGCTCGCGCCGATCGAGCCGGTCGCGCCGAGGACCGCAATGTTTTTCATGGATGGAAAACGAGGTCGAGCAGGGCTTTGCCGGCGACAAAAACCGGGATCGCGGCAAACAGGCTGTCGAGGCGATCGAGTAGGCCGCCGTGACCCGGAAACAGCGTGCCCGAATCCTTCACGTTGGCCTGGCGCTTGAGCAGGCTCTCGATGAGGTCGCCGGCGATCGAGGCGGCTACGCTAAGCAGCGCCAGCACCACCAGCGCGATCAGCGCGGCGCCGCGCACGTGGAGCAGCCAGCCACCCGCAACCGCAAGCGCGCCGGCGCCGCCGAGCGCGCCCCAGGCGCCGGCGGTGGTCTTGTTCGGACTGATCCGGGGCGCCAGTTTGGTGGTGCCATAGCGCTTGCCGGCAAAGTAGGCCGCGATGTCGGCGGCCCAGATCAGGACCACCGCGAACAGCGCCCAGGCGTGGCCATCGCCCTGTCCGGCATGCAGTTTCATCAAAGCGAGCCAGGCCGGCAGGACCGCAAATTCGCCGGCGATGACCTTGATCGCCGCGTTCTCGCGCGTCGGCGCGGCCGCCCAGGAAAAGTTGCGCAGCCACAGCAGCGACAGCAGCCAGAACGCGAGCCCAACACCGATCACAACCCACGCAGCCGGCTGGTCGCGGCTCCACCACAGCAGCCCGAGCAGCACCGCATTCGTGGCGACGATAGCGGTGCGCACACCGCGATCGGTGAGGCCGGCGAGGCGCGTCCATTCCCACAACGCCTGCAGGCACATCACCCCGATGACCACGGCGAGCGCCGCGGTCGGCAGGAACAGGATGATCGCGATCGCGATCGGGGCCAGCACCAGCGCGGTCAGCGTGCGTTGCTTGAGCATGCGGGTCCTGTCAGCTGGCGGCGCGCACTTGCGCCGAGGTCGAACCATAGCGCCGTTCGCGGCGCGCGTACTCGGCGAGTGCCGCGTCGAGCACCGCGGCGTCGACATCCGGCCACAGCGCGTCGGTGAAGTACAGCTCTGCGTAGGCGACCTGCCAGAGCAGGAAATTGCTGACCCGCACTTCGCCGCCGGTGCGGATGAACAGGTCGACCGGTGGCTGGTCGGCCAGGCAGGCATGGCGCGCGAAAACGTCTTCGTCGATCGTTGCCGGATCGAGCTCACCGCGCGCGGCGGCCTGTGCGATCGCACGCGCTGCCTGCGCGATGTCCCAGCGGCCGCCGTAGTTGACCGCGATGTTGAGGCGCAGCGCATTGTTGCCGAGCGTGCGCGTCATCGCGTTGCGCATGCGCCCCTGCAGTTCCGGCGAGAATGCGGACAGGTCGCCGACGAACGCAATGCGAATGTCGTTTGCGGCCAGCTCCTCGACCTCGCGATCGAGCGCCTTCAAGAACAGCTGCATCAACGCGCCGACCTCGCCTTGCGGGCGTTTCCAGTTTTCGCTGGAGAACGCGAACAGGGTCAGCGCCTCGACGCCGCGGCGCCGGCAGAACTCGATCGCCGCGCGCACTGCCTTCTGGCCCTCGCGATGGCCGAAGCTGCGCGGCCGATGGCGGCGCTCGGCCCAGCGGCCATTGCCGTCCATGACGATCGCGATATGGCGTGGAATGCGGGCTGGCGAGTCGGAATCCATCAATCTCGATCGTGGGGAGCGGCTTCAGCCGCGATGCTCTTGGAAACTCCGAGAAAACCAGAGCTCGTCATTACTCGCCGCATCCGCGGCTCGCCCTTCGGGCCAGCTTCGCTGTTCGCTTCGGCATCCTGCCTACGCAGCCCGGCGAAAGCCGGAACCCAGTTTTTTCCAGGTTGCGCAAGAGCTGGATCCCGGCTTTCGCCGGGGTGACGGATTCTTCGGAGGTCTTCTTGATTTTCCGAGCGCGCGAAGCGCGCGCCTATATCGCCATCAACTCGTCTTCCTTCGCCTTGACCACGCCGTCCACATCCTTGACGAAGCGGTCAGTGACCTTCTGGATCTCTTCCTCGGCGCGGCGTTCGTCGTCCTCGGTGATCTTCTTGTCCTTGAGCAATTCCTTGACCTGATGCAGCGCATCGCGGCGCACGTTGCGCACTGCGATCTTCGCAGCTTCGCCCTCGTGCGCGACATGCTTGGAAAGTTCCTTGCGGCGCTCCTCGGTCAGCGGCGGCAGGTTGATGCGGATCACGGTGCCGACCGTGGTCGGATTCAGGCCGAGATCGGAGGCGAGGATCGCCTTCTCGACCGGGCCGACCATGCTCTTCTCGAACGGCGTGATCACGAGCGAGCGCGCGTCCGCGATCGCAACATTCGCGACCTGCGTGATCGGCGTATCGGTGCCGTAGTAGGAAACCTTCAACGGTTCGATCAGCGCGGTGCTGGCGCGACCAGTGCGCAGCCGCATGAGCTCGTGCTTGAGCGCATCGACGCTCTTCTGCATGCGCGTCTGCGCGTCCTTCTT
>JBIODY010000005.1:0-20653 GCA_044445505.1 Lysobacterales bacterium | reverse complement strand
GCCTTCCTCGCCGCGCGCTCGCACGATCTCGCGGCAGCCGAGGACGCCCTTGCCGATGCGTTCCACGCCGCGCTGCAGAGCTGGCCGCGCGATGGCATACCCGGCCAGCCCGAAGCGTGGCTGCTGACCGCGGCGCGTCGGCGTCTGCTCGATGCCGCGCGGCATGCGCAGGTGCAAGCGGGCGCGCTGGCCGGACTCGTCGCCGCGGCGGAGGAAGCGCAGGTATTCGTGCGCACCGATGCGGTGTTCCCCGACGAGCGCCTCGGTCTCCTGTTCCTGTGCGCGCACCCGGCCATCGACGTGGCCGCTCGCACGCCGTTGATGTTGCAGACCGTGCTCGGTCTCGACGCGACGCGCATTGCCTGCGCGTTTCTCGTACAACCAGCCGCGATGGGGCAGCGCCTGAGCCGAGTCAAGCGCAAGATTCGCGACGCGCGCATCGCATTCGAGCTGCCGGAGGCACGCGAGATTCCGCTGCGTCTTGCAGCGGTGCTCGAGGCGGTTTACGCCGCGTATGGCAGCGGGTGGGACGACGTCGCCGGCGCCGACGTGCGGCGTCGTGGTCTGGCCAGCGAAGCGATCGAGTTGGGCCACCTGCTCGTGCAACTCGCACCCGATGAGCCGGAAGCGCTCGGCCTGCTCGCGTTGATGCTGCATTGCGAAGCGCGGCGGGATGCGCGGCGCACGTCGACCGGCGACTACGTGCCGCTGCGGGAACAGGATGTGACACGCTGGTCGTTGGAGATGATCGAAGAGGCCGATCTGGTGCTCGCGCGCGCGGAACGCGCGAACCGCATCGGGCGCTACCAGCTCGAGGCTGCGATCCAGTCCGTGCATGCGCGACGCCGACTGAGCGGCGGCACCGACTGGGAACACGTCGCGCTGCTGTATGAAGGACTGGCCCGGATCGCAGCGACGATCGGGGCGCTGGTCGGACGCGCCGCGGCGGTCGCCGAGGCACGCGACGCGCAGATGGGGTGGAACCTGTTGCAGGAAATTCCGCCCGAGGCGATTGCCACCTATCAACCGTACTGGGCGCTGGCCGCGCACCTGCTGCGGCGCCTGCAGCGCGACGCCGATGCCGATGCCGCATACGATCGCGCGATCGGCTTGTGCGAGGATCCGGCGATGCGCGCGTTCCTGATCCGGCGCGCCGCCGCGAGAGCTTGACTTCAGACGCAGGCGCCGCACGCGCAGCGCACTGCGCAGCCTGTTCACGCCGCGCTGGCGTGCAGCGGCGATGTGGCGTGGAACTGCGCTTCCTCGGTCGATCCCTTGAGCGCCACGGTCGAGGATTGATTGCCCTGGATCGTCTGCGTGACGGCGTCGAAGTAGCCCGTGCCGACTTCGCGCTGGTGCTTGACCGCAGTGAAACCGCGCTCGGCGGCCGCGAATTCGGCCTCCTGCAGTTCGACGAACGCGCTCATCTGCTTGCGCGCGTAACCGTGGGCAAGGTGGAACATCGAGTAGTTCAGCGCGTGGAAACCGGCCAGGGTAATGAACTGGAACTTGTAGCCGTACGCCGCGAGCTCCTTCTGGAACTTCGCGATCGTCGCGTCGTCGAGGTTCTTCTTCCAGTTGAAGGATGGTGAGCAGTTGTAGGCGAGCAGCTTGCCCGGGAACTTCGCGTGGATCGCCTCGGCGAACGATTGCGCGAACGCGAGATCGGGTTTGCCGGTCTCGCACCAGACCAGATCCGCATACGGTGCATAGGCGAGGCCGCGCGAGACCGCCTGGCCGAGGCCGCTGCGGGTCTTGTAGAAACCTTCGGCGGTGCGCTCGCCGGTCACGAACGGCCGATCGTTGACATCGATATCGGAGGTCAGGAGGTCTGCCGCCTCGGCGTCGGTGCGCGCGACGAGCAAGGTCGGCACGCCGCAAACATCCGAGGCGAGTCGTGCCGCGTTGAGTTTCTCGACCGCCTCGCGCGTCGGCACCAGCACCTTGCCGCCCATGTGGCCGCATTTCTTCACCGAAGCGAGCTGGTCCTCGAAATGCACGCCGGCCGCGCCGGCTTCGATCATCGCCTTCATCAACTCGAACGCGTTCAGCACGCCGCCGAAGCCGGCTTCGGCATCGGCGACGATCGGCTGCAGGTAGTCGACGCGGTCGTCGCCTTCCGCATGATTGAGCTGGTCCGCACGCAGCAGCGCGTTGTTGATGCGCTTGACGACCAGCGGTACTGAATTGGCCGGATACAACGACTGGTCCGGATACATCTCGCCGGCAACGTTCGCATCCGCCGCGACCTGCCAGCCGGAGAGATAGATCGCCTTGAGGCCGGCCTTGACCTGCTGCATCGCCTGGTTGCCGGTCAACGCGCCGAGCGCATTGACGAACGATTCCGTGTGCAGTGAAGTCCACAATTTCTCCGCGCCCAGGCGCGCGAGGGTATGTTCGACGCGAACGGTGCCGCGCAGACGCACGACATCTTCGGCGGTGTAGTTGCGCGTGACGGCGCGCCAACGGGGGTTGCTGGTCCAGTCGAAGCGGATCTGATCGGCGGTCGGCAGCGTGGTCTTCATGGCGTTCCTCGATGGTGGGTCGCGTGGTGCGACTGGCGGCGAAGCTGCAGGTGATGCAAAGCCTTCGTGGGAGCGGCTTCAGCCGCGATGCTCTGTGCGGCTGGCACCATCCACCCAACCCTTCCCTTGAAGGGGAGGGCTTCAGGGCATCGCGGCTGAAGCCGCTCCTACAACAGAAGGGGATAGGCGGCGAGGGTCAGGAAATCGGTCATGTGCTCAGCGTGCGTCAGCCGGCCGAGCAGGGCGGCGGCGGCACCGACGCGCGGCTGTCCGGCCATCGACATTGCCGACAGGCGCTGGCACAGCGTGGCCAGCGTCGCGTCGAAGATCGTGAAGTCGATCGACTTGCCGTCATCGAATGCCGCGTTCGGGCGGTGCAGCCATTGCCACAACTGCGCGCGCGAAATCTCGGCCGTCGCCGCATCCTCCATCAGGTGATGGATCGGCACGCAGCCCTGGCCGTCGAGCCACGCGGCGAGGTAGCGCAGGCAGATCTCGATATTGGCGTCGAAACCCGCGCGCGTGATCGTGCCGGGAAGCGGGGCGAGCAGGGTATCGCGGTCGGCGACGACGTCATCGCGCGTGATATGCAACTGGTTCGGCGTCGGCATATGCGCGTCGAACACCGCCTGCGCGACCGCTACCAGCGCCGGGTGTGCGACCCAGGTGCCGTCGTGGCCGGCGCCGACTTCGCGCAGCTTGTCCGCACGCACCTTTGCGAGCGCGGCATCATTCGCGGCCGCATCGTGGTTGATCGGAATCTGCGCAGCCATGCCGCCCATGGCGAACGCGCCGCGCCGGTGGCAGGTCCTGATCAGCAGTTCCGAGTAAGCCTTGAGGAACGGCACGCTCATCGTGACCTGCGCGCGCTCCGGCAGCACGCGATCGCGATGGGCACGCAGCGTCTTGATGCAGGAGAAGATGTAGTCCCAGCGTCCGCAGTTGAGGCCGGTGATGCGCGCGCGCAGCGCGTGCAGGATCTCATCCATCTCGAACACCGCCGGCAGCGTCTCGATCAGCACGGTGACCTTGATCGCGCCGCGCGGCAGCCTGAGTGCATCCTCGGCGTGATTCATCACTTCGTTCCACAGCGCGGCCTCGCGATGGCTCTCCAGCTTCGGCAGGTAAAAGTAAGGGCCGCGATCCCCGATCTGCAGCGTTCTTGCGTTGTGGAACGCGAACAGGCCGAAGTCGAACAGCGCGCCGGATATCGGCTCGCGGTCGATCTCGATATGCCGTTCCGGCAGATGCCAGCCGCGCGGGCGCACCATCAGCACCGCGGGGTCGGACTCAACCCGGTAGCGCTTGCCCTCCGGCGAGGTGTAGCCGATCGTGCCCGCGACCGCGTCGCGCAGGTTGACCTGGCCGTCGAGAAGATTGCCGAGAGTCGGCGCGGTCGAATCCTCGAAGTCCGCCATGAACACCTTCGCGCCGGAGTTCAGCGCGTTGATGATCATCTTGCGGTCGACCGGGCCGGTGATCTCGACGCGGCGGTCCAGCAGTGCTGCAGGGATCGACGCGACGCGCCAGTTGCCGTCGCGAATCGCGCGGGTCTCGGCGAGGAAGTCGGGCAGTTCGCCCGCGTCGAAGCGATCCTGGCGGGCGACTCGCGCCTGCAGCAGCGCACGCCGCGAGGGCTCGAAGCGTTCGTGCAGTCCGGCCACGAACGCCAGCGCCGCATCGTCGAGAATGGTCGCTTGGGCCGGGCTCAGCGCCCCGATGACGTGCGGTCCCGACGGGTACCTCTGCAACGGAACGCTCATTGGTCTGCCTCGTGGTGCCTTGCAACAAGGCTAGACTGGTTTCAATTAGTTTGACAAAACAAACGTTTCAATAAGTAGTATTATCAAATTCAATACATAAGATAACTATCTGAATAACGCCATGAAAATACCCCCGATTGGCTTGCACAAGGTGGCCTCGGAGCGCAAATCGGGCAAGGTTCCGGCGCGCACGGCGGTCGCGTCGGCCGAGTCCGTGCCCACGGCGCGGTTTTATTACAAGGGCAGCCGGCTCCGGCAACTGCGCGCGTTCTGCATGATCGTGAAGCTCGGCACGCTGTCGCGAGCGGCCGAAGCGCTGTTCCTGTCGCAGCCATCGATCAGCCTGCAACTGCGCGCGCTCGAGGAGGAACTCGGCGCACGGTTGATCGAGCGCCGGCGCCGGCGCGTCGCGCCGACCCGCGAGGGTCAAGCCTTGTACGAACTCGCGTTGCCGCTGGTCGAGGGACTCGGCCAACTCGATCAACGCTTCCGCGCGCTATGCAGGGGGCTGTCCAGCGGCGAGCTCAATATCGCGGCCGGCACGTCGACGATCCAGTACTTGCTGCCGCCGTTCGTCGCCGCGTTCCGCCAACAACATCCGGACGTGAAGCTGCAGTTGCACAACGTGACCGGCAAGGATGGCCTCGCCCTGTTGCGCTCGGACCAGGTCGATTTCGCCGTCGGTTCGATGCTCGACGTGCCGAACGATCTCAGCTACGAGCCGGTGCAGTCCTACGATCCGATGCTGATCACGCCGCCCGATCATGCGCTGGCGAAACTGCGCGACGTGCGCCTGGAGGATCTGTCGCCGTATGGATTGATCCTGCCGCCGCAGCGCCTGACTACGTACCGCCTCGTCGACCTGATCTTCCAGCAGCGGAAGGTGCCGTTCCATGTCGCGATCGAGGTCGGCGGCTGGGAGGTGATCAAGCACTACGTCGCGCTCGGGCTCGGCATCTCGATCGTGACCGGGATCTGCATCGGCGCGGAGGACAAGAACCGGCTCGCGGTGCGCAACATGAGCGCGTATTTTCCACAGCGCAGTTACGGCGTCGTCGTGCGCAAGGGCAAATACCTGAGCCCGGAAGCGCGCGCGTTCAACGATCTCGTGCGACCGGGCCTGTTCACGCGGCGCGACTATTTCGAGTCCGGACACTCCGAGCGCTGAAACGTCGCGAAATCCGCTTGCGCGTTCGCAGACCCTGCATCACCGCAGCCTGCGGCATTTCGACGGCGTTGGCGGATGACTGGTTGCACAATCCCGCAGGCGCGACGCGGCCCTGCCTCTACAATGCATCGATGCGCCTCAACAAACACATCGCCGAAACCGGCTACTGCTCGCGCCGTGAAGCCGACCGGCTGATCACCGAAAAGCGCGTCACCGTCAATGGCAAGCCGGCCGGCATCGGCACCCGGGTAGCGGAGGGGGATGAAGTCCAGGTCGCTGGCCAGGCCCTGCTCGCACGCCGCGCCGCCGGCAAGACACACCGCCACGTCTACATTGCGCTGAACAAACCGGTCGGCATCACCTGCACGACCGAGACCGCGGTCGGCGGCAACATCGTCGACTTCGTCGATCATCAGGCACGGATCTTTCCGGTCGGTCGCCTCGACAAGGAATCCGAAGGCCTGATCCTGCTGACCAGCAACGGCGACATCGTCAACGAGATCCTGCGCTCGGAAAACCGCCACGAGAAGGAATACCTGGTCGCGGTGAACCGGCCGGTCACGCCGGAATTCCTGCACGGCATGTCGCGCGGCGTGCGCATCCATCACCAGACGACCCAGCCATGCAAGGCGACGCGCCTCGCGAAGTTCGGATTCCGGATCGTGCTGACCCAGGGCCTGAACCGGCAGATCCGCCTGATGGCCATGGCGTTCGGTTATCGCGTGACCCAGCTCCGGCGCGTGCGCATCGTCAACATCAAGCTCGGCGCGTTGAAGGTCGGACAATGGCGCAACCTGACCGATGCGGAGCTGCGCGGGCTGCTGCCGGAGCGCACCGACTGGTGACGGTCCCAAACACGGCCTCTTGATGTGGACGCCTGCTCGGCCCATTCTTGCGGTTTCGTCGAACGAAGGGGAAGGGCATGCGCAACGCGCGATCGAAGTCGGCCATCGTTGCACTCGGGATCGTTGTTTCGATGGCCAGTGCGGCGAATGCGCCCGCGCCGACACCCGATGAAACCGCGTTCCGCGCACTCTACAAGCAACTCGTCGAGATCAACACGACGCTGTCCGTGGGCAGTTGCACCGAAGCCGCGAAGGCGATGCAGGCGCGCCTGATCGCAGGCGGAATCCCGGCCGCCGACACGCAGGTGCTGGTGCCGCCGGATCGTCCGAAGGACGGCAACCTGATCGCGACCTTGAAAGGCAGCGACGCCAAGGCCAAGCCGATCCTGCTGCTCGCGCACATCGATGTCGTCGAGGCGAAGCGCGCGGACTGGATCCGCGATCCGTTCAAGCTGGTCGAGGAGAATGGCTGGTTCTATGCGCGCGGCGCGAGCGACGACAAGGCGATGGCCGCGGTATTCACCGACAGCCTGATCCGCTACCGCAAGGAAGGCTTCAAGCCGCGGCGCGACGTCCGCCTTGCGCTGACCTGCGGCGAGGAAACCTCGGACACGTTCGATGGCGTTTCCTGGCTGATCGAGACCCATCCGGAGTTGCTGAAAGCCGCTTTCGCGCTCAACGAAGGCGCCGGCGGCGAGCTGGATGCGCACGACAAGCCGGTCGCATTGCAGGTGCAGGCCGGCGAGAAGGTCTACCAGGACTTCAAGCTGGAGGCGACCGACGCCGGTGGCCACAGTTCGCGGCCGACGAAGAAGAATCCGATCTACGAACTCGGCGCGGGACTCGTGAGGATCGGCGCGTATCAGTTCCCGACCAGCCTCAACGAGGTGACGCGCGCGTACTTCAAGGCGCAGATCGAACTGGCGCCGGCAGCGGTCGCCGAGGACATCAAGGGGGTGCTGAGGGACCCGCCGGATGCGGCCGCCGCCGATCGGCTGTGGTCGGTCAACCCTAGCTGGAACAGCATGCTGCGCACGACCTGCGTGGCGACGATGGTCGATGCCGGACACGCGCCGAATGCATTGCCGCAGCGCGCGAGTGCGAACGTGAACTGCCGCATCCTGCCCGGCGTTCCGCTCGATGCGGTGAAGAACACGCTGGCGCATTTGGTCGGCGACGATAAGATCGCGATCACCGCGGTCGGTGAGCCGAGCCCGGTCGGCAATGTGCCGGCGCTGACACCCGCGATCATGGACCCGGTGCGCAAGGTCGCCGATTCGATCTGGCCCGGCGTCGCGATCGTGCCGACGATGTCGACCGGCGCGACCGATGGCCGTTTCCTGAATGCCGCCGGCACGCCGACCTACGGCCTGTCCGGCATGTTCCACGACGTCGAAGGCAGCCACGCGCACGGACTCAACGAGCGCATCCGCGTGAAGTCGTTGCTGGACGGGCGCAGGTTCCTGTACGAGGTGGTCAGGATCTACGCGAACGCGGCGGATTGAGCGTCGGACTTGGCAGCGTCGACCCGAGGGCGCCTATACACCCGCGAAGCTGAGCGCCGTATAAGTGGATCGCTTGCGCAGCGCGCGAGCTTGGGACTACGCTCGCGCAGCACTTTGGTTCCAAAGGATCGTTTGAGCAAGTTGTCGTGCCAGCGAAGGCTTGAATCGTGTTCCTGTGCGTTGCGGATTCCCGTTTCCCCGGGGAGCGATGCCGAACGCTCTTGTTCAAACCTTCTCCGATGGTCAAAACCCACACCCAAGGAGAGTGGACATGCGCAAGTCTAGAACCCTGACGGTTGCCTTGTTTTTCACGCTGGCCTCGGCATTCGCTGCGAATGCAGCGCCAATGTCGCCACAACCCTCCACCACCTGCACGCCCCCCGGAGCATGGGTGACGCGGACCGCAGCACCCACCCCTATCGTGCGCGCCTGGGGAGCGTTCTTTCCCGCGAATGGCAAGTTCTATCTGATGGGAGGCCGGCAGGCGGATACCGCCGGTTCCGATTTCACACAGGTGAACATCTACGATCCGGTCCTCGACAGCTGGTCCCTGAGTGCGGCGACATTTTCCGACGCCCAGGTCAACAACATGGTCGGTGGCGTGCTTGATTTCGGCGGCACGAAGTACATCGTCACGGTCGGAGGTTCCGCCGCCGGCGCGACCACCAGCAGCTCGGAGGTGCGTCAGTACGATCCGGTGGCCGATGTGATGACCTCGTTGACCACCGACCCGTGGCCCGGCAACACGGATGGTGCAACCCTGCCGGGTGGCGCCGCGGTTCTCGGCAACAAGTTGTATGTGTTTGGCGGCTTCGACATCGGCATCGGCATGACCACCGCGATCTACCGGTTCGATCCGGCAGCGGTGGCCGGCAGCCGCTGGACCACGATGGCGGCGACCTTGCCGAATCCGATCGGCTATGTCCCGACCGCCGCTTCCGGAAGCCTCATCTATCTGATGGGCGGATCGGGCTGGGATGGCACCACGCTCATCGATACCACCGAGTCCTCCAGCTACGATCCGGTCGCCGATGTGATTGCGCCGATCACGGTGATTCCGCGCGCCACCGGCGAAACCCGTGCGGTCGCCGCGATCGACGGTTCGTTCTGGGTGCTCGGCGGCGGGCGCGTGGCGCCGAACCCGAGCAATGAGGTGGACATGTACGACCCGGTTGGAAATGCCTGGACGCTGGGTCCGGCATTCCCGACGCCGCGCCGCAATTTCGCCGCGGACGTCGATCCGGTGGTGGGCACGATCTGGGCCATTGGCGGCTACGACAGCAGCGGAACGACGCTGCTGGACGTCAACGAGGAATTCGATCCCTGCGTCCCTATCACGGACCGGATCTTCGCCGACGGCTTCGACGGGCCGTAGACCCGTGCATGCGAAGAACTGAAGAACCAGGACGGCCGGTGGCGACACCGGCCGTTTTTTTTTGCAGCAGCACGCAGCAATCGCGCCGGAACCGAATCGGTTGCTACTCGAACCCGTTCGCGAAGATCACGTCGCCGGCGCTGAGTTCGACGACATAGCCGCTCGTTCCCCCGCCGACATCGATACGCCAGCCCGAGAGATAGTCGCTGTCGAGCGTCGTCCAGTCGATGGCGTGCAGGGTCGCATTCGCCGGCGAAATCACCCGCAGCTTCAGTGTGCCGGCGGTCGCGGTGTTGCCGCTGATCGTTGGCTGCCCCGGCACGTTGACTTCAAAGATGGCCTGGGTGCCGCTGCCCAGCGCGAAGCTGTCGTGGATCGTCAGCGTGCGGTTCGCGAAGTCGAGCGTGCGTTGCCACGATTGCACGGCCGGATCGCCGGCATAGGCGGGAATGAGGTTCGCGACCGCATGCAGCGCGCCGCCGGCGCCGGGCGTGACCGTCATCGTCGAGGTCGTGCCCACATGCTGCGGCACGACAGCGCCGGCATTCTCGAAGCGCACGAGGTTGTGCACCTCGGTGCCTTGCTGGATGCCGCTGTGGCTCCAGATGTTTTCGGTGACGGCGAGCCAGTCGCCCTGGAACAGGGTGAACGATCCCTGGTCCTGGTGCGCATGGCTCTGCAGGTACGGTCCGGCCGCGAACTGGAGCCACATCGCGCCGGTATCCCAGCCGGTGCGGGCGAACAGCTGGCCGGTGCCGGGCGCGTGGTAGACCAGCTCGGCGGGCGGCGCGCCGGCCGGGCCGGCGGGCAACAGGTTGTGGCGGTAGTTGAAGCCGCTTTGCATGTCCTGATCTGAGATCGCGTGCAGCCACCAGGAGGCGTTCGCCTGCGCGGTCGCATCGATCGTCATCTTGCGTGCTTCGAGCATCACGTCGCGGTGGTAGTCGTAGATCACCGGCACCGATACGCGCGACTGGTCGCCGATCGGCGCGACACGGTCGAGCGTGGGCACGGTCGCGTGGATCCACCACGCGATGCTGTCGGTCAGGTGTGCGTTCGCGTTGGCGAGATCGGGATGACCGGCGGCGGCATCGCGCCAGACGCGGTACAGCGAAAACAACGTGCGATGCGAGAGGCCGTAGCCGGTGCCTTCCTGGCTGCCGCCGCCGTCGATGGTCGCGTAGAACTGTTCGAGCGCAGGCAGCTTGTCGTTCTGCAGCAGGCTGAGCCAGGTTGTGCTGTTTTCGGCCAGGCCCCAATACATCGTCGCTTCGACGAAACTGTAGTAGTAGTTGTTGGCCGGATCGCTGGTCGCCCAGCCGGACCACGGATGCGCATGACCGCCCCATTGCGCCTGATCCGGGTGCCAGACATTCCAGACCGCCTCTTCGGCGTATGTGGACCAGCGCGCGCGTTGCTGCGGCGTGGTCGATGTCGCGCACCAGTCATAGGTCAGGGCGAGATCGGCCAGCATGCCGCCGACGTCGAGATACGAATCGCCGGCGATCGGCGGCGCGTTGCCCAGGGCGATCGCAGCCTCGGCATCGCTGACCTGCTGGTCGACCATCTGCACCGCGAGCGTCGCGTACTGCGCCTGGCTGGTCAGCCGGTACATGTAGGCCGCGTCGGTCGCCGCGAAGTTGTAGCCGGGGTTGCCCGCGACTGCGTCGTCGACGAAGCCCTTGAAGCGCTGGAATTCGGGCGACTGCTGATCGACGTAGGAAAGGTCGATGTCGAGCGCGGCAGTGCAGGGCTGCGCGGCTGCGAATGCGAACAGGACGACGAGCGATGCGATGTGCTGCAGGACGGGTTGACGACGCATGCATGCGACTCCGGGGCCCGAGGTGGGCCGGATCCTACTTCGGGAAACGTCGTCCTGTCGCGAACTGCGACACGGAGTTGCGCACCTGCGACATGCGGGCGCGGTAAAACCGCAGGTCCGGCTGAACGAAGTGACGCCCAACGTCTCGAACGTCACAGGCTCAACCCGACCTGCGCGCTGCAGGCCAAGGGGTTGTTATTCGACGTAACCGGCAACCATCACCCGCTTGCCGTATCGCAACTGCTCGTACGCGTCCTCCGGCGGCGGCACCAGTTCGACGCGCGCAAAACCGATCTTGCGCATGATCCAGAACAGCGCTTCGAGGCTCGGCACGAGGCAGATGCCGGTCGTGCTCGCCTCGGGTCCATGCGTATCGTCGGTTTCGTCGATGATTCCGAACGAGCCCTTGAGCGGGCGCACGAAGCGGTAGCTGCCGTAATCGACCATGCCGCTCATGCCGGGCACGATCTGGGTTTCGACCACGCACAGGTGGCGGGTCAGCGCACGCGCCTGACGCAGCGCGCCGATCGGGTTCTCGAGGTGGTAGATCAGACCCAGCATCAGCACCAGATCGAACTGGCCGAGCGTGTCCGCCCGCAGCGCATGCACGTCCGACTGGATCACGCGCAGCCTGGCGAGGCCGAGCGCATCGCGGATCAGCGCGGTGTCGGCGACGTGCTCGGCGCGCGCATCGATCGCGAGCACGTCGTCCGCATTCCACGCAGCGAGCTTGGTCGCGAACCAGCCCTGGTGGCACGCGATGTCGATCGCATTGTGGCCGGCGAGCGACGCACCGAAGCGCGCAGCGACGACCTGCTGCAGCATCGCGAGCCGGCTTTCGTGGATCGCATCGAGCGCACCGTCGTCGTAGGTCGAGGTGACTCTGCCGCTCGGTAGCTGGAAGCGGTAGAACCAGGTCTTGTCGAGGATGCGTTGTTCGATTGCGCTCATTGCGGTCGGGTCGGGAAGGCAAACCGCGATTCTAGCGGGTTGGATTCGCGGATTGGATCGCGGCGGGCGTGAAGCTTGTGCCAAGGCAAAGTGCCCCCTTCCGCCTGCGGCACCTTCCCCCGCTGCGCGGGGGAAGGAACAGCGATGCTTTCGCCGCTGCGCAGCGGAAGGAACAGCGATGCTTTCGCTACTGCGCAGGGGAAGGAACAGCGCATGGCACCGCACTGCTGCGCGGAGAGGGCGGGTTCATTGTGCTGGTTGCAATTGCGCCGGCAATGGCGCCAGGCCCATCGCCTTGCGGTAGCGCGCGTACAGCGCCTGCACCTTGGCGACGTACTCCTGCGTTTCCACGTAGGGAGGCACGCCGGCGTATTGCGTGACCGCGCCGACGCCGGCGTTGTAGGCGGCTGCGACCAGGGTGAGGTCGCTTTCGTAGCGCGTCTCCAGCGATTTCAGCAACCGTGCGCCGGCCACGATCGACTGCTTCGCGGAAAACGGATCCTTGACGCCGTAGTCGCCGATCACCTCCGGCATGAGCTGCATCACGCCCTTCGCGCCCTTCACCGAGATCGCGTTCGCGTCGTAGGCGCTCTCGGCATGCGCGATCGCGCGCAGCCAGGCTTCGTCGACGCCGGTGATTTTCGCCGCAGCCCTGAACTCGCGCCGGAACTCGCCGAGCCGCGGCGCGCCGACCTTGCCGAGGCCGGCGTGCGCTGGCGAGCCGGGCGGCGTCGCGACCGTGAACGCAAGCACCCGGGTCGAGCCAGGCAGGTTGCGCGTGCTGTAGACGCTCCGGCCGTCCTGCTCGCGCTGGTACAGCGTGCCATGGACGACACCCATCGCGCCCCACAGATTCGGCAGCGCGGCTGCGGCGTCGTCAAGCTGCTTCCCGGTGCACTTCGAGCCCGGTTCCGGCGCGGTCGCGAGGCTCACCGTGCCGTCGCGCACGCAGCGGTAGACCATGCGCGAATGCGCGGCGGGCGCCAGCGCCAACGTCGCGATGACCAGCAGCAGGTGGGTGGAGCCGCGCATCATTCGCGCGATTGTAGGGGGCGGTCATGAACCGCGGCTTCGGCCGCGATGTCTTGAAGCCCTCCCTTCAAGGGGACGGCTTGGGTAGGGATGGCGTTGCCGACGTGCGAAGGCATCGCGGCTGAAACCGCCCCCGCAGATGCGTTGCCGCGTGTGGCCGCCCCGCATCAACCATGGTCGTGCGCCGACTGCGTGGCGGCCAGCGTGGCTTCGCGCGTTTCCATCTTGTCGCCGAGCAGGCGGCGGATGATCACGTAGAAGATCGGAATGAACAACACGCCGAGGAAGGTCGCGAAGACCATGCCGCCGATCACGCCGGTGCCGATCGCGTGTCGTGCGTTCGCGCCGGCGCCGCTCGAGATTGCCAGCGGCAGCACGCCGAGGATGAAGCAGAACGAGGTCATCAGGATCGGGCGCAGGCGGAGGCGCGCCGCATCGACGACCGCAGTGGCGAGGTTGCGTCCGGCGTTCTGTTCCTGCACCGCGAATTCGACGATCAGGATCGCGTTCTTCGCCGCAAGGCCGATGATCGTGATCAAGCCGATCTTGAAGAAGATGTCGTTGTTGAGGTTCGCGTCGAACTGATGGCGCAGCAGGGTCGCGACCAGCGCGCCAGTGATGCCCACCGGCACGACCAGCATCACCGCGAGCGGGATCGACCAGCTCTCGTACAGTGCGGCCAGGCACAGGAACACCGCGAGGATCGACAGCGCGAACAGCAGCGGCGCCTGGTTGCCGGAGACGATCTCCTGCAACGACTGGCCGGTCCACTGGTAGCTGAAGCCCTTCGGGAAATCCTTGCCCCCGACGATGTCCTGCATCGCCTGCATCGCCTCGCCTGAGCTGCGCCCGGGAGCGGGGCCTCCGTTCATCTCGATCGCCGCATAACCGTTGTAGCGCACCAGGCTCGGCGAGCCCATCGACCATTCGGTTCGCACGACGTTGGACAACGGAATCATCGGTCGCGTCGCGCCCGGAGCGGCGCCGGCTGGGGCCACGCTGCTCGGCAGGTAGTAGTGATTGACCGCATCCGGCGACATGCGGAACGCCGCATCGGCCTGCATGATCACCCGCTCCACGCGGCCCTGATGGAAGAAGTCGTCGACGTAGACCGGGGCCAGCATCAACTGGATCGCGGCGTAGACGTCGCCGAGATCGACACCCATCGAGCGCGCCTGCACGCGATCGACAGTCATCCTGACCTGCGCGTTGTCCTCGAGCCCGTTCGGGCGCACACCGGCCAGCACCGGCGATTTCGCAGCCGCGCCGAGCAATTGGTTTCTCGCCGCGATCAGGGCATCGTGGCCGGCGCCGCTGCGGTCCTGCAGGTACATGTCGAAGCCGCCGAACTGGGACAGACCGGGAATCGTCGGCAGGTTGAGCACGAACACCTGCGCGTCCTTGATCGCCATGAAGTTGGCGCCGTTGAGTTGCTGCGCGAGCGCATCCGACTTGGTGCTGCGCGTGTCCCATGGCTTGAGGCGATAGAACGCCATGCCGACATTCTCGCCCTGGCCGACGAAGCTGAAGCCGGACACCGTGACGACGCCTTCGACCGCCGGGTTCTTGCGTCCGATCGCGCGCACCTGCTCCATCACCTGGTTGGTGCGCGCGATCGTCGCGCCCGGAGGCAACTGCACGATCGCGAGCAGATAACCCTGATCCTCTTCCGGGACGAAGCTGCCGGGCAGGCGCGTGAACAGGAAACCGCACAGGATCGCGATCACGATGAATACGCCGAACCAGGCCGGTGCGTAGCGGATCGCACCGCGCACATGGCCGGTATAGTGGTTCTGGGTCCACGCAAACGTGCGGTTGAACCAGCGGAACAACGCATTCTTGCGCGTCTCGTGCATCGGCTTGAGCATACTTGCGCACAACGCCGGGGTGAAGGCGAGGGCGAGGAACGCCGAGAAGCCCATCGACACCGCGATCGTCAGCGCGAACTGGCGATAGATCGCGCCGGCGCTGCCGCTCTGCATTGCGCTCGGAATGAACACCGCGGCGAGCACGACCGCGATCGCGACCACCGCGCCGGTGATCTGGCCCATCGCCTTGCGTGTCGCGTCCTTCGGCGACAGGCCTTCCTCGGCCATGATGCGTTCGACGTTCTCGATCACGACGATCGCATCATCGACCACGATGCCGATCGCCAGCACCATGCCGAACAGGCTGAGCTGATTGATCGTGAAGCCGAGCATCCACATGCCGAGGAAGCCGCCCATCAGTGCGACCGGGATCACCAGGGTCGGGATCAGGGTGATACGCAGGTTCTGCAGGAAGATCAGCATCACCAGGAACACGAGCACGATCGCCTCGAACAAGGTCTTCACGACTTCCTTGATCGAGATGTGGACGAAGTCGGAGGTGTCGTACGGAATGAACCACGACACGCCCTTCGGAAAACCGGACTGCAGTTCGGCCAGTTTCGCCTTGACCGCCTCGGCGACCCCGAGCGCGTTCGCGCCGGTCAGCAGCTGCACGCCGAAGCCGGCGGTCGAGGTGTCGTTGTACTTCAGCGCGAAGCCGTAGCTGCCCGGTCCGATCTCGACGCGCGCGACGTCCTTGAGGCGCACCGTGGTGCCGTCGCTGTTGGTGCGCAGGATGATGTCCTCGAACTGCTCCGGCTCGCTGAAACGGCCTTCCGCGCGCACCGTCGCCGTAAAGCTGGTGCCGGCCGACGAAGGCTCCGCGCCGACCGAGCCGGCGGCGACTTGCACGTTCTGGCCGCGCACGGCGGCGAGCGCCTCAGCCGCCGACAGGCCGTAGCCGTGCAGCTTGTCCGGATTCAGCCAGATGCGCATCGCATACTCGGAACCGAACTGGAACGCGTTGCCGACGCCGGGAATGCGCTGGATCTGGTCGAGCACTTGGGAGGCGACGATGTTGTTCAGCGCGTAGGTGTCCATGCTGCCGTCGTCGGACTTCAGCATGCCGACCATCAGGAAGCCCGGGTTGATCTTCGAGACGGTGATGCCCTGCTGGATCACCTCGTTCGGCAGCCGCGGCTGCGCCAGCGAGACGCGGTTCTGGGTTTGCACCGCGGCGATGTCGGCGTCGGTACCCGGCTCGAAGGTGAGCGTGATCGAGGCGCCGCCGCTCGAACTGGAACTCGAGCTGAAGTAGAGCAGGTGGTCGACACCGGTCAGTTGCTGCTCGATGACCTGGGTCACCGTTTTCTCGACCGTGCTTGCATCCGCACCCGGATAGGTCGCGTTGACCGCAACCTGCGGCGGGGCGATCGTCGGATAGGCCTCGACGCCGAGCTGGGTGATCGCGATCGCGCCGCCGAGGGTGATCAGGATCGCGATCACCCACGCGAAGATCGGCCGGTCGATGAAGAAACTGGGCATGGTGCGGGTTCCTTGTGCGCTCGTCCCTGATCGCGGAGAAAGTCAGAAAGCGGCCGTCCCTGGCCGCGCTTTCGATTGGTGAATCAGTGCTTCCCGGCGCCGGGCGCAGCCGCCTTCGACGCATTCGCGGGCGCGGCGGGTTGCCAGGGCACGGCCTTCGCCGGCGCGTCGGCCTTCACCATCTGGATACCGGAAACCACGATCTGGTCGCCATCGGCGATGCCCTCGGTCACGATCCAGCTATCGCCTTTCTGGCCCTGGGTCTTGATCCGCTTCTGCACGACTTTGCCATCCTGGCCGACCACGAACACGTAGGCGCCCTCGGCGTCACGCTGCACGGCGAGCTGCGACACCAGCCAGGCATGCTTCAGCTCGCCGATGGTCAGGCGCACGCTGACATACATGCCGGGCAGCAGTCGGTGCTGGGGATTGGGTACGATGCCGCGCAAGGTGACCGCGCCGGTCGCGGCATCGACCGCGGTATCCGAGAAATCGAGCGTGCCGTTTTCCTGGTACGCGCTCCCGTCCGGCAGCAGCAATTCGATTTTCGCCTTGTTCTGTTCCGCGAGTTGCACGGCGCCGCTCGCCGCCGCGCGGCGGATCTCGTCGAGCGCGCCGATGGCCTGGCTGAAATTCACGTAGAGCGGATCGACCTGCTCGATCGTGGTCAGCAAGGTCGCCTCGCCCTGGCCGACCAGCGCGCCCTCGGTAACCTGCTGCTGTCCGGCACGACCGGCGATCGGCGCGGTGACGTCCGCATAACCGAGATTGATCTTCGCCGATTGCACGTTCGCCTGCGCCTGCTTGACCGCGGCGGCGGCGGTGCGCTCGGCAGCATCCGCGTTGTCGACATCCGCCTTCGACAGCAAGCCCTTGGATGCGACCGAACGTGCGCGCTCGGCGGCGACGTGGTTGTTCGTGTATGTCGCCTGCGCCGCGGCGAGATTCGCCACCTGCGCGTTCAATGCCGCGCGCAGCGGCGCGGGATCGATCTGGAACAGCAACTGGCCTTCCTTGACGTCGCTGCCTTCGGTGTACGCGCGTTTCTGCAGCACGCCGGCGACGCGCGCGCGCACGTCTGCGGTGCGCACGGCGGACAGGCGACCGACCAGTTCCTGGACGATCGGGACCGCTTGCGCCTGCGCATTGACCACGCCGACTTCCGGCGGCGGCATCTGCGGTTGCCCCTGCTGCGCCGGCTTTCCACAACCGCTCGCAATCGCGGCGAGCACGGCGAGGCCAAGGCCGGTAAACGCGCTGTGCAACTTCATCGTGAAGTCTTCCTGTGGGTGTTCGGGGAGATTGAAGTGGATCGGCGCCGCGCACGCATGCCAGAAGTCTGGGCTGCGCCGCCGGCCGCTCCGGCATGCGCGTCGATCGGCGTGCATGGGCACGCGATCGAGCTTGTCCGCAAACTATACCGACGGGTCCAGAAATTGTCATCCGCGGCGATGGATTCTCGCAGAAGACCCATGCTGCAGATACCGCGCAAATCGGTGACGAATCGGCAAGCGTCACCGCTGCGCCCAGCTCGTCGCGGCCGTCGCACACGCGCGGCACGACGGCGTCGCGCGGCTTCGCGTGTGGATTCTGCGGGGGGCGCGGCGTATCCTTTGCGGTCCGCTAGTTCTCTCCCTTTCGGACTTCTTCATGACCGCTCAAGGCGCCGTCTCCGGCACGCCCGTCGATCCGATACTCGCCCAGCTCTCCCCCCGACTCAGCGGCGCGCGACTGCGCGACGCGCAAACCGTCACCGGCCTGTTCCTGTGTCGCATTCCAGCGGACGAGCTCTCCCTGCGCGCCGCGTCCGACTGGGCGGCGCTGGCCGAGAGGGAGCTCGATTTCATGCGCGAGCGCGGCGCAGGCGCGGCCAAGGCGCGCGTGGTCAATCCGGATCAAGATGGCGCGCAGGCCGGGCGCACGATTGTCGAAGTCGTGACCGACGACATGCCGTTCCTGGTCGATTCGGTGAGCATGGCGATCGCGAACGCGGGCCTGCAGATCCACCTCGTGATCCATCCGGTGTTCCGCGTCGAGCGCGATGCGAAAGGCGTGCTGCAAAGCCTCGGCGCGGTCGGCAGTGGGCCTGGAGGCGCCGAATCGCTGATGTATTTCGAGGTCGAGCGCATCGCCGCCGGTGCCGCCATGGAACGTCTGCAGCGCGCCATCGTCGATGCGCTCGATGACGTGCGCGCCAGCGTCGCCGATTGGCAGCCGATGCGCGAGCGCATGCTCTCATTGGCCAACGATCTCGCCCACCAGCCGCTGCCGATCGACGCGGACGGCGTGGCCGAAGCACAGGATTTCCTGCGCTGGGTCGCCGACGAAAACTTCACGTTCCTCGGCTATCGCGAATACGAGGTCGTCAAGGCCGGCAACGACGAAGTGCTGCAGGCGGTCGAGGGATCCGGCCTCGGCATCCTGCGCGGTTCCGAGCGCTCGCTCAGCCCGCGCTCGCTGCGCAGCCTGGTCGCGACCGGCCTGCCACAATCGGGTTCGATGGATGCGATCATCCTGACCAAGACCAATGCGCGCGCGAACGTGCACCGGCCAGGCTACATGGACTACATCGGTGTGCTCGGCTTCGACAAGGCCGGCGTGCCGGTCGTCGAGCAGCGTTTTCTCGGCCTGTTCACGACCAACGCGTACATGGCGCGCCCGCAGGACGTGCCGCTGGTGCGGCGAAAGGTCGAGGCGGTCATGCAGCGCTCGGGCCTGCGCCGCGATTCGCATTCGGGCAAGGCGCTCCGGCACGTGCTGGAACTGCTGCCACGCGATGAGCTGTTCCAATGCAGCGAGGACGAGCTGTTCGCGATCGCGACCGGCATCCTCGCGCTGCGCGAGCGCCCTCGTCCGCGCCTGTTCGTGCGCCGCGACAAGTACGGCCGCTTCTATTCGTGCCTGGTCTATCTGCCGCGCGACCGCTTCAGCACCGAAGTGCGCACACGCATCGAGGCGAGCCTGCGCCAGGCGCTGCATGGCGAGCGCATCGATTCCTCGATCCAGGTCGGCGAGTCGCCGCTCGCGCATCTGCACCTGGTCGTGCGGCCGCGTCCCGGCGATCGCGCCGATTACGATGTCGCCGCGCTCGAGAGCGAACTCGTCGCGATCGTGCGCAACTGGCACGACGAACTGCGCGATCGACTGATCCGCGAACACGGTGAGCCGAAAGGCATCGCGCTGGCGAGCGAAGCGCGCGCCTTGCCGGCCGGCTATGTCGAGGAAGTCAGTCCCGTGGTCGCGGCCGCGGATGTGCAGGCGCTGGCCGCGCTCGGCGCCGGTGAGGACATTCGCCTGAGCCTGTACCAGGATCCGCTCGACGGCGCCCTGCGTTTCAAGGTAATCCATTTCGGTGCGCCGATACCGCTGTCCGAAGCGCTGCCGATGCTCGAGAACATCGGCGTACGCGTGCTGGCCGAGCATGTGTACACGCTCGAGAAGCAGGGCAGGGAACTGACCATTCACGATTTCGAGCTGAAGCCGAAATCCGCGCTAGCGTTCGAGCTCGCGCAGTTGCGTGAACGTTTCGAGCGCGGCTTCGAAGCGCTGTGGCGCGGCCAGGTCGAGAACGACGGCTTCAACAACCTGATCCTTGCGGCGCGCCTGGGCTGGCGCCAGGTGAGCGTGCTGCGAGGCTATTGCAAATACCTGCTGCAGACCGGCGTCACGTTCTCGCAGACCTACATGGAGGACACGCTGAACCGTTACCCGGCGATCGCCGGCCTGCTGATCGAATTGTTCGAGGCCGGCTTCGATCCGCAACGCGAGAGCGCCGGCAAGGCGACGATCGAGACCGCCGGCGCGGGGCTTGGCGACGAGCTGCGCACGCTGGTGCCGGGCGCCGTGCTGAAGGCGCATCCGCATCTCGTCGACGACCTGGTCGTGGCGCGCGCAGGCCCGCGCACGCGCCAGATCGAGGCAATCATCGCCGCGATCAAGATCCTGCTCGAGAACGTCGCCAGTCTCGACGAGGACCGCATCCTGCGAGCGTATCTCGGCGTGATCGGCGCAACCCTGCGCACCAACTACTTCCAGTCGCCGGGCGGCAAGGCGAAGGACTACGTCAGCTTCAAGTTCGATTCGTCCAAGGTACCGGACCTGCCGAAGCCGCGGCCGTACCGCGAGATCTGGGTCTACAGTCCGCGCGTCGAGGGCGTGCATCTGCGCTTCGGCCCGGTCGCGCGCGGCGGCCTGCGCTGGTCGGACCGGCGCGAGGATTTCCGCACCGAGGTGCTGGGCCTGGTCAAGGCGCAGATGGTCAAGAACACGGTCATCGTGCCGGTCGGCTCGAAGGGCGGCTTCTTCGTCAAGCAT
>JBIODY010000004.1:0-22710 GCA_044445505.1 Lysobacterales bacterium | reverse complement strand
CCTTCGGCACCTCCCCCCGTTCCACGGGGTAAGGACCGCCAAGCGAAAGAGCGCCCCCTACCGCCTTCGGCACCTACCCCCGTTTCCCGGGGGAAGGAACGGCAAGTATCCTTTCCCTTCCCCTGCGAAGCGGGGGAGGAACGGCACGCATCACTGCAATCTGCTTTCCCTTCCCCTGCGTAGCGGGGGAAGGTGGCCGACAGGCCGGAAGGGGGCGCGCTTTTCGCTTTTCGCCTACTTCATCTTCGCCGCCAGCGTGGTACCGAGGTCGGCCGGCGACTTCACCGTGGTCACGCCGGCTTTCTCCAGCGCCGCGAATTTCGCCGCCGCGGTGCCCTTGCCGCCGGAGATGATCGCGCCGGCATGGCCCATGCGCTTGCCCGCCGGAGCCGATGCGCCGGCAATGAACGCAACCACCGGCTTGGTCACGAATTCGTGGATGAACTCGGCCGCGTCTTCCTCGGCGCTGCCGCCGATCTCGCCGACCATGATGATGCCTTCGGTCTGCGCATCGTCCTGAAACAGCTTCAGGCAGTCGATGAAGCTGAGGCCATTGATGGGGTCGCCGCCGATACCGATCACGGTCGATTGGCCAAGACCGACCTGGGTGGTCTGGAACACCGCCTCGTAGGTCAAGGTGCCCGAACGCGAGACCACGGCGACCTTGCCCGGCTTGTGGATATGGCCCGGCATGATGCCGATCTTGCATTCGCCCGGAGTGATGATGCCGGGACAGTTCGGGCCGATCAGCACGGTATCCGGATACTGCTTGAGCACGTTCTTCACGCGCAGCATGTCGAGCACCGGGATGCCTTCGGTGATCGCGACGATGATCTTGATGCCCGCGTCGGCGGCTTCGAGGATCGCATCGGCCGCGAACGGCGGCGGCACGAAGATCATCGACGCGTCGGCGCCGGTATCGTTGACCGCATCGAGCACGGTGTCGTAGACCGGCAGGCCGATGTGCATGCTGCCGCCCTTGCCCGGCGTCACGCCGCCGACCAGTCTGGTGCCGTAGTCCAGCGCCTGTTGCGAGTGGAACGTGCCCTGCTGGCCGGTGAAGCCCTGGGTGATGACCTTGGTGTTGCTGTCGACCAAAACGCTCATGGATATGTCCTTGGAATGCTTTCCCTTCCTCCGCGCAGCGGGGGAAGGTCGAAGCCGCCGTCGGGCGGCTGAGGGAAGGCCGGAAGGGGGCGCTCTTGGCGCGCTATCTCAGGCGGCCTTGACCGATGCAACCGCCTTGCGCGCAGCATCGTTGAGGTCGTCGGCCGGGGTGATCGCGAGGCCGGAGTTCGCGAGCAGCTCGCGGCCCTTCTCCACGTTCGTGCCCTGCAGGCGCACGATCACCGGAATCTTCAGGCCGACCTCCTTCACCGCGGCGATGATGCCCTCGGCGATCAGGTCGCAGCGCACGATGCCGCCGAAGATGTTGACCAGGATCGCGCGCACCTTGTCCGAGCTGAGGATCAGCTTGAATGCCTCGGTCACGCGCTCCTTGGTCGCGCCGCCGCCGACGTCGAGGAAGTTCGCCGGTTCGCCGCCGGCGAGCTTGATCACGTCCATCGTCGCCATCGCGAGGCCGGCGCCGTTGACCATGCAGCCGATGTTGCCGTCCATCGTCACGTAGTTGAGGTTGTGCTGGACCGCGGCGGCTTCAGCGGCGTCTTCCTGGCTCAGGTCGCGCATCGCGGCGAGCTTGGGATGGCGGAACTCGGCGTTGTCGTCGGAGTTCACCTTGCCGTCGAGCGCGGCGAGATTGCCGTCGGCAAGGATCGCCAGCGGATTCAGTTCGACCAGCGCCAGATCCTGCTCGTTGAACAGCTTGTACAGGCCGAGCATGATCCTGGTGAGCTGGTTCGCCTGCTTGGCGTTGAGGCCCATGTCGAAGCCGAGGCGGCGGCACTGGTACGGCTGCAGGCCCTCGACGAAATTCACCTCGATGGTGTGGATGTCTTCCGGCGTCTCGCGCGCGACCTGCTCGATGTCGACGCCGCCTCGCGCCGAGGCGATGAACGAGACCGCCTTGCTGTCGCGGTCGACGAGGATCGACAGATACAGTTCCTTGGCGATATCGGTTGCATCGGTGACCAGCACCAGGTTCACCGGCAGCGCGCGGCCGCCGGACTGGTAGGTCTGCATCTTCTTGCCGAGCATCCCGGCCGCGGCCGCCTTGACCTCATCGAACGACTTGCAGAACTTCACCCCGCCGGCCTTGCCGCGGCCGCCGGCGTGGATCTGTGCTTTGACCATCCATTGCGCGCCGCCGAGCGCCTTGGCGGCTTCGAGCGCCTGCTCCGGCGACGCGGCGACCTTGCCGGGCGGCACCGGGATGCCGTACGCGGCGAACAATTCCTTGGCTTGGTATTCGTGGAAATTCATGCAGGCACCTTGAGCAAGGGACGCGCGAAGGCGGCGCGAAGGCGCCGTCGATACGCAATCCGGAGGGCGGCGGCCGAGCCTGCCGCGGAACGGACGCTTATTCTCGGGGAATGGCAGGGTGAAATCAAAACAGCGGTGACTTGGGTTTGAAAGGTGATGAAGTATTCGCGATGCCCGCTTTCGCTTCCCCTGCGCAGCGGGGGAAGCTGCCCGGAGGGCTGAAGGGGGCGCTTTTGTTGCGCGAGATCAACATCGGGATCAAGAGCGCCCCCATCCGCCTTCGGCACCTTCCCCCGCTGCGCAGGGGAAGGGAAAACTCGGCTCCACGCGAGCACAATTCTTATTCAACCAGCGCCGCCTGGGTCTTCTTCGGCAGGTTCGCGCGCACCAGTTCGTAGGAACGCTGCACGAACGCGGCGAGTTCGGCCTGCGGGAACCGCTCCGGTTCGATCACGCTGATCCAGAACGCGCGCGCCATGTAGTGCGCCGGCGCCATGCCGGGCTGCCCGGTGAGTTCGAGGAAGCGCTCGGGCTCGACCTTGAACGAAAGCCGCCCGCGCTCCGGCCCGAGCGTGCACATCACCACGAACATTTTGTTGGCGACGCTGTGGACGAGATCGACCTCCCATTTGATCGAACGCGTCACGCCCGGCCAGCCGGCGCAGAGCGCATCGAGATCGCTGTCGCGCATGCCGGTGGCCTGCTTGCCCATCGCACCGTCTCCCGTGCCGAAACGACCATCGTAGTGGAGTGCAGCGTTCATTTGGAAGACGAATCGCAGCGAGGCGCAGCCGTTCATGGCATGCTCCGCCACTACGCACCGGTCTTTGCCGGCATACTGCGCCATCGCATGACCGAAGATCGCTCCAGCGACGGGACTCCCGGTCGGCGACGCGCGCGTGCAGACGCACCCAAGCCCGGCGCCGTCGCGACCTTGAAATTGGCCGACGGGCGCGAGCTGACGCTGCGCCCGATCCGCCCCGACGATGTCGATGCGTTGCAGCGCGGCTTCACGCGCCTCGCGCCCGAACAGGTACGGCAGCGCGTATTCCACCGCATGACCGAACTCACCCGCGAAACCGCGGAACTGCTCTGCACGGTCCATCCGGCCCGCGGCGCGGCCTGGGTCGCCGTCGACGCGGACGGCGAGATCCGCGGCGAGGCGCGCCTGCACATCGGCGCCGGTGCCACGACCGCGGAGTTCGCACTGGTGGTCGATCCCGAACTGGTCGGACACGGTGTCGGCCGTGCGCTGATGCAGCGTCTGCTCGACGAAGGCCGCAGACGCGGCTTGCGTGAGCTCTGGGGCTCGGTGCTCGCCGACAATTCGCTGATGCTCGATTTCGTCAACGCGCTCGGCGCGCGGCGCGACGCGGTGCCCGGCGAACCCGATCTGGTCAGGGTCCATTTCAACCTCCGCGGCCCACGCCGGGGCGGCGCCGCCTGATCCGTGCCGCGGCGCCGGTCAGGTTGCAGGCGGCACGGCGACGGCACGGTATCCGTGGCGCCTGCGCAGACGTTCCTGCAGGCCCTCGAAGTACAGGTAGATCACCGGCGTGATGTACAGCGTCAGCAACTGCGAGGTCACCAGTCCGCCGACGACCGCGAGTCCGAGCGGGCGGCGCGATTCGGCGCCGGCACCGAAGCCGAGCGCGATCGGCAAGGTGCCCATCAGCGCGGCGAACGTGGTCATCATGATCGGCCGGAAGCGGATCACGCAGGCATCGAGGATCGCGCGCTCGGGCGGCTCGCCCTCGCGCTGCTTCTCGAGCGCGAAGTCGATCATCATGATCGCGTTCTTCTTGACGATGCCGATCAGCATGATCAGCCCGACCGCGCCGTACAGATCCAGATCCTTGCCGAACACGATCAGGGTCAGCAGCGCGCCGAACACCGCGGTCGGCAGGCCGGACAGGATGGTCAGCGGATGGATGAAGCTCTCGTAGAGGATGCCGAGCACGAGATAGATCACGAACACCGCAAGCAGGAGCAGGATGCCCATGCCTGACAGCGATTCCTGGAACGACTGCGCAGTGCCCTGGAACGCGGTGCTGATCGTGTCCGGCATCTTCAGCGTCGCGACCGCGTGCTCGACGCCGGTGACCGCGTCGCTGAGCGACATGCCGGGAGCGAGGTTGAACGACACCGTGACCGCCGGTACCTGGCCGAGGTGGTTGATCGTCGCCGGACCGACCGAATGACCCTGCTTCGTGACCGCCGCGAGCGGCACCAGCTGTTGTGCGGCATTCGCGGTTGCGGCCGGGGCGCCGGACGCCGGCGGATGACCGGTCAGGTACAGCGACGACAGCACGGTCGGATCGGCCTGGCGATCCGGGTCGACCTGCATCAGCACCCAGAACTGGTCGGTCGGCGTATAGATCGTCGACACCTGGGCCGGGCCGAACGACTGGTACAGCGCGGTCTCGATCGCTTCGGGCGTCACGCCGTAAGCGGCCGCGGCATCGCGGTCGATCGTCACGTCGAGCTGCGGGCTCGCGATCTGCAAGTCGGAGGTCACGTCCTGGAAGCCGTGTTCCTTCGCCAGCGCGGCGATCAGTTTCGGCGTCCATTCGAACAACTGCTTGGTGTCGGTGTCCTGCAGGGTGAATTGATACGTGGAGTTGGTCAGGTGGCCGCCGATGCGGATCAGCGGCAAGTTCTGCAGGAACACCTGCAGGCCGGGGATCGTCTGCACCTTCGGCCGCAGCTCCTGCATGACCTCCTCGGCCGAGGCGCGCTGGCCGATCGGTTTCAGCTTGATGATCATGCGCCCGAGATTCAGCGTCGCACTGCTGCCGCCGGCGCCGATGAACGCGAGCACGTTGTCGACATTCGGATCCTTGCGGATGATCTCGATGGCTTGCAGCTGCTTCGCGCGCATCTCGTCGTAGCCGATGTCCTGCGCCGCCTCGGTGAACGCGAACAACTGCCCGGTATCGTCGTTGGGCAGAAAGCCCTTGGGAATCTTCACCGCCAGAAATCCGGTCGCGAGAACCAGCGCGAAGAACACGCACAACACGACGAAGCGGTGGCCGATGCAAGCCGTCAGCGTACGCCGGTACGCGTCCTGCACCGTGTCGAACGCGTGCTCGCTCCAGCGGTAGACACGGCCGTGATGCTGCTCGGCCTGCGGACGCAGCATGCGGCTGCACAACATCGGGGTCAGACTGATCGCGACGAAGCCGGAGACCAGCACCGCCGAGATGATCGTGATCGCGAATTCATTCAGCAGGCGCCCGATGATCCCGCCCATGAACACGACCGGAATGAACACTGCGGCCAGCGACAGGGTCATCGACACGATCGTGAAGCCGATCTCGCGCGCGCCGTCGAGCGTCGCGGTCAGCCGGTCCTTGCCCATTTCCATGTGCCGCGCGATGTTCTCGAGCATCACGATCGCGTCGTCGACGACGAAGCCGACCGACAGGGTCAGCGCCATCAGAGAAAGATTGTCGAGGCTGAAACCGAGCGCGTACATGACCGCGAACGTGCCGACGATCGACATCGGCAGCGCGAGCGATGGAATCAGCGTCGCCGACACGTTGCGCAGGAACACGAAGATCACCATCACCACCAGCGCGAGCGCGAGCAGCAGGCTGAACTTCACGTCGGAGACCGATTCCCGGATGCTTTCGGAACGGTCGTAGGTGATCGTGAAATCCGCGCCGACCGGCAACGATTTCTCGAATGTCGGCAGGATCTTGCGAATGTCTTCGACGACCTGGATCGTGTTGGTGCCCGGCTGCTTCTGGATCGCCAGCACGACGCACGGCTCCCCGTCGATCAGCGCGCCGCCCTTGTCGTTCTGCACGCCGTCGTAGACCCGGGCGATGTCCTTCAGGCGCACCGGCGCGCCGTTCTGCCAGGTCACGATCAGGTCGCCGAACGACGACGCCTTGCGCAACTGGCCATCGACGGTCACGTTGTAGATGCGGTTCGGTCCGTACAGGGTGCCGGTCGGCAGGTTCACATTGCCGCTGCCGGCGGCCGCGGCGACGGTGTCGATGCCGAGGCCGCGGCCGGCGAGCTTGTCCGGATCCAGATCGATGCGTACCGCGTATTTCTGCGAACCGTAGACATTGACCTGGGCGACGCCCCTGACCATCGAGATGCGCTGCGCCAGCACGTTCTCGGCGTACTCGTCGAGCGTCGACATGCGCAGCGTCTTCGACGTGAACGCGATATAGATGATCGGCGAATCGGCCGGATTGACCTTGCGGAACGTCGGCGGCGTGGTCATCTGCGTCGGCAACTGGCGCAGTGCGGCCGAGATCGCCGCCTGTACGTCCTGCGCCGCGGCATCGATGTTGCGATCGAGGCCGAACTGCAGCGTGATCGAAGTACTCCCGAGCGAACTCGTCGAGGTCATCGAATCGATCGCCGGAATCGTCGAGAACTGCTTTTCCAGCGGCGTCGCGACCGCCGAGGCCATCGTCTCCGGCGACGCACCGGGCAGGGACGCCGACACCTGGATCGTCGGGAAGTCGACGTTCGGCAGCGCAGCGACCGGCAACAGCCGATAGCCGGCGATGCCGAACACGAGGATGCCGACCATCAGCAAGGTCGTCATCACCGGGCGGCGCACGAAGATCTCGGCGATGTTCATGGCGAAGCCGAGTGGACTGCAACGTCCATTTGGTAGATGGAATCGCGCCGCGGATCGTGGTGCCGGACGCCGGCCCGGAGCGAGGCCCATAGCGGGGCTATGGGCCGAGTGAGGGGCAAGTTCGGCGCCACGAGACCCAGCGAGCCGCTACCGGAATGGGCGTTACCGTCCACTAGTCACCTTCACCACGGCGCCGTTCTCGACGCGCGACTGGCCATCGAGCACGACGTTCTCGCCGACGCCGAGTCCCTTGCTCACCACAGCCACACCATCGACGACGCGCGCGACGTCGATGCTGCGCTGCTCGGCGTGCTGATCGTGCTTGACCACGAACACGTAGTGCCCGTCAGGGCCGGTCTGTACCGCGCGGTCCGGCACCACGACCGCATTCGTGTCGTTGCCGAGCACGAGGCGCACCCCGACCAGTTGCCCCGGCCACAGCAGATGTTCGGTGTTCGCGAATTCGCCACGCAGCTTGATCGTGCCGGTCGTGCTGTCGACCGCGTTGTCGATGAAGGCGACCTTGCCAGCGAGCGGCTTGGCGATGCCTTCGATGCTCGCACCGAGTTCGAGCGGTGCCGCATGCTGCGCCGCGAGTACCCGGCCGAGCAGCGATCCCGGCAACGCGAACGCGACATAGATCGGCTCGATCTGGTTGATCACGACGAGGGCATTCGTGTCGTTCGCCTTGACCAGGTTGCCCGGCTGCACGAGCAGGCGCCCGATGCGGCCAGTGATCGGCGCGCGGATATCGGTGTACTCGAGCTTCAACTTCTCGGCAGCGACGTTCGCCTGGCTGACCTTGACGCTCGCGGCCGCCGCATACAGGTTGGTGCGGTACTGCTCCATCTGGTCGGCGGAGATGTAATGCTTCGCCGCAACCGGTCCGTACCGCTCGACCTGCGAGCGCGCCTGGCTCAACGCAGCCTGGTCTTTCGCGAGCGCGGCCTCGGCCTCGTGCAGCGCGGCCTCGGACGGACGCGGGTCGATGCGGAACAGCGGCTGGCGCAGCGCGACCGTGTCGCCATCCTTGACGAACGCGCGCTCGAGCTGGCCGTCGACCAGCGACTTCACCGCGACGCTGTTGATCGCCTCGACCGTGCCGACCGCGTTTGCGAGCACCGGCATGTCGCGGCTGGTCGCCTGCACCACGGTGACCGGCGCCGGAGGCGCGGGCGGCGGTGCGTGCGTGCGCGAACACGCGACCAATGCGCACGCGAGCGGCATCGCCACCAGCGCGGTGCGGCGTTTTCCTGCGATTGCGAATCCCATTCAAACCACTCCATGCAACAGCGCCGTATTTTCGCCCATCGCGAACCATGGTTCATGCACATGCGGTAAACGTGCGGTAAAGGCCCGACGTGACCAATGGCCTACCGCCGCACCGGCACGCCGGCTAAACTTGCCGCCCTCGCGCCGCGCATCCGATGCTGCGGCGCTGCCGCTGTTGCCCCTGCCTATGTCTTGCGCATTGCTGACCCCCGTTCTTCCGACCTCGACCCGGCAGCGCCGTTATTGGTCGGCGCCACACGGCGCCGCGCTCGCGCTGGCGCTCGCCGAGACCGGGCGCGCCCATCCCGGCGTCGTCGTCGCGGTCGCGCACGATACGCATGCGGCGCATGCGCTCGAGGTGGAACTTCGCGTCTTCGCCGGCCACGATCTCGAGGTGCTGCAGTTTCCGGACTGGGAAACCCTGCCCTACGATCTGTTCTCGCCGCATCCCGACATCGTTTCGCAACGCATCGCGGCGCTGTACCGATTGCCCTCGCTGCAGCGCGGCGTGCTGGTGGTGCCGGTCGCGACGCTGATGCAGCGCCTCGCGCCGCGGAGCTACCTGTCCGGCTCCGGCCTCGTACTTGCGCTGAAGCAGAAACTCGATATCGGCGCCGAGCGACGCCGCCTCGAGGCGTCCGGCTATCGCCATGTGCCGCAGGTGCAGGAACCCGGCGACTTCGCGGTGCGCGGCGCGTTGCTCGACATCTTCGCGATGGGCAGCGCGGAGCCGTACCGCATCGAGCTGTTCGATGACGAGATCGACTCGATCCGCACCTTCGATCCTGAAACCCAGCGCTCCGACCACAAGGTCGATTCGGTGCGTCTTCTGCCTGCGCGCGAGTTCCCGTTGACCGAGGAATCAGCGAAGGCGTTCCGCAACACCCTGCGCGAGCGCTTCCCGATCGACCCGCGGCGCTGTCCGCTGTACCAGGACATCAAGGAAGGCGTCACGCCGGCCGGCATCGAATACTACCTGCCGCTGTTCTTCGACAGGACCGAGACGCTGTTCGACTACCTGTCGAAGGACGCGCTGTTCGTGCTCGGCGCCGGCGCGCTCGACGCCGCCGAAGGCTTCTGGGGCCACGCCAACGAACGTTACGAACAACATGCGCACGACGTCGAGCGGCCGATCCTGCCGCTGGCCGAACTCTATCTGCCACCGCAGCAGTTGCGTGAGCGACTCAACAACGAACTGCGTGTCGATATGGTTTCGAAGGGGACAGAGCACGCAATCGACCTCGGTACGCAGCCGGCGCCGGCCCTGCCGCTGAACCGCAAGGGCGAGGAGTTTGGTGAAGAACTGAAACGCTTCATTGCCGCATACCCGGGGCGCGTGTTGATCGCGGCCGACTCCGCCGGACGGCGCGAGGCATTGATCGAGCAGCTCGCGGTGGCTCATCTGCGCCCGACCACGATCGCGTCGTGGCACGAGTTTGCCGCCGGCGTTGAGCGTCGCGGCAGTGACGCTCGATCGGCGGCAGTTGATCCATTGGCGCAGCCGATGGATAACAGCATATTTGCCATCACCGTCGCCCCGCTCGAACAAGGCTTCGCACTCACCTCTCCCGCACTGACCATCCTCACCGAACGCGAGCTGTTCGGCGAGCGCGTGCAGCAGACCCGCCGGCGCCGGCGCGCCGCGCGCGACCCCGAAGCCGTGCTGCGCGATCTCGCCGAACTCGTCATCGGCGCGCCGATCGTGCATATCGACCATGGCGTGGGCCGCTACCAGGGCCTGCTCAAACTCGACGTCGGCGGCGAGAACGCCGAGTTCCTCGCGATCGAGTACGCCAGGGGCGACAAGCTCTACGTTCCGGTTGCGCAACTGCATCTGGTGTCGCGCTATTCGGGTACCGCGCCGGAACTCGCACCGCTGCATGCGCTCGGCGGCGATGCCTGGGAGCGCGCGAAGAAGAAGGCGTCCGAAAAGATTCGCGACGTCGCCGCGGAGTTGCTCGCGATCCATGCGCAGCGCGAAGCGCGCCAGGGCAGCGCGCTCGCCATCGATCGCGAGATGGCTGAGCAGTTCGCTGCCGCGTTTCCATTCGAGGAGACGCCGGACCAGACCACCGCGATCGAAGCGGTCATCGCGGACCTCGCATCATCCAGACCGATGGATCGCGTGGTCTGCGGCGACGTCGGCTTCGGCAAGACCGAGGTCGCGTTGCGCGCCGCGTTTTCGGTCGCCACCGCCGGCAAGCAGGTCGCGGTGCTGGCGCCGACCACGCTGCTCGCCCAGCAGCACTACCGGACGTTCCGCGACCGCTATGCGGACTGGCCGATCCGCGTCGAGGTGTTGTCGCGCTTCAAGTCGAAGAAGGAAATGACCGAAGCACTGGCGAAACTCGCCGCAGGCCAGGTCGACGTGATGATCGGCACGCACAAGCTGCTGCAGGCCGACGTGAAGTTCAAGGATCTCGGCCTGGTCATCATCGATGAGGAGCAGCGCTTCGGCGTGCGCCAGAAGGAGGCGCTGAAGAAACTGCGCGCCGAGGTCGACTTGCTGACGCTGACCGCGACGCCGATTCCGCGCACGCTCAACATGGCGATGGCGGGGCTGCGCGATCTGTCGATCATCGCGACGCCGCCGCAGCATCGCCTGGCTGTGAAGACCTTCATCGGTGCGCACGACCCGGCGCTGATCCGCGAGGCGCTGCAACGCGAACTCGCGCGCGGCGGCCAGGTGTATTTCCTGCACAACGAAGTCGAAACGATCGAAAAGGCGGCGCGCGAACTCGCCGAACTGATGCCGGAGGCGCGCCTGCGCATCGCCCACGGCCAGATGCCGGAGCGCGAACTCGAACAGGTGATGCTCGATTTCTACCGGCAGCGCTTCAACGTGCTGGTCGCGACGACGATCATCGAATCCGGGATCGACGTGCCGAGCGCGAACACGATCATCATCAATCGGGCCGACCGCTTCGGCCTCGCCCAGCTGCATCAGCTGCGCGGTCGCGTCGGCCGCTCGCACCATCGCGCCTATGCGTACCTGATCATTCCCGACCATCGCTCGATCAGCGCCGATGCCGAGAAGCGCCTGGCAGCGCTGGCCTCGCTCGAGGAACTCGGCGCCGGCTTCACGCTCGCCACGCATGACCTGGAAATCCGCGGCGCCGGCGAACTCCTCGGCGAGGATCAGAGCGGCCAGATCGAGGAAGTCGGTTTCTCGCTGTACACCGAGATGCTCGACCGCGCGGTGCGCGCGCTGAAGAGCGGCAAGGTGCCCGATTTCGACCTCACCAGCGAGCACGAAGCCGAAGTCGAGTTGCACCTGCCCGCGTTGATCCCGGACGACTACCTCGCCGACGTCAACACGCGCCTGACCCTGTACAAGCGCATAGCCAGTGCGCGCAACGAGGACGAGCTGCGCGAACTGCAAGTCGAGATGATCGACCGCTTCGGCCTGTTGCCGGACCAGGTCAGGCACTTGTTCGCCGCAACCACGCTGAAGCTCGCCGCGACCCCGCTCGGCATCCGCAAGCTCGACATCGGTGCCAGCGGCGGACGCATCGTGTTCCGACCGAACCCGGCGATCGAGCCGATGGCGGTGATCCGCCTGATCCAGTCGCAGCCGCGCGTGTACGCGTTCGACGGGCAGGACCGGCTGAAATTCAAGATGGAACTTGCCGGCGCGACCGAGCGCTTGCGCGCGGCGAACGATTTGCTGGCGATGCTCGGCAAGCGCAAGGCTGCGTGAGCGAACGCAGGATTTCGCCAGGTCTCCCGCCGGTCGTGGACCTGACCTTGGTCTCGATCGCTTGACGGCAAGGGAATCCGCACGGGCGTGCCGCGCTGGCTCGCGTACCGTGTGTGAATGCTGGCTGTCGATCGTGCCACTGATGCGAGGTCCGGAACGGGGTGTATTCAGGCTGGGCCCGTAACCTCATGCCGGACATCGCGGGTCGTCCACCTTGACGTTCGCGCGGTGTTTCCGAAACGCTGCAGGAGAAACCATGAATATGCGCCAGAGCATCATCACCGCAACAGCAATCGCGGTCGGCCTTGCCGCCGCCATCCCGGCGATGGCCCAGACCGAGACCACCGAAACGACCACGACCACCACGGTCCAGAAGGGTCATCATCGCTATGTCTACTACGGCGATCACGACATCTACTTCGCGCCCGAGACCAAGGTCTACTACTGGCGCGAAGGCGATGCGTGGCGGTCCGGCGTGGAACTGCCGCCGGCAAGCCGCGGTTACATCACCGCCGGCGGCGTGACGATCGATCTCGACACGGACCGTCCTTACGAACGCAACGACTGGGTGGTCGAACATTACCGGCATAAACGCGATCACGACAGCGACGATCACGACCACGATCACGACCATCGCTGATCCATCGCATTGGCATTCGCGACACGGACGTTCGCGAAGATGTGGTTCGGCAAGGAACGCAGGCCGGCGGCTGGAGTGCCGCCGGCTTCCCTGAGCCGACCGAACGCAATCCGACTCCTGAAAGGCCATGTGCCGGGCATCGCCGAGCTCGGCCAGCCCGCAACCGCGAACCCGATGACAGCATCAGGTTCCGCGCGCGAGGATCAATTTCAGCAGCGCCTGGACAGCCGGCTCGCTTTCCCACTCGGCGCGCAGGAAAAGCCCGGTCTCGATCGGCCGGATCGGATCGGAAACAGGCACGGTCACCACGTCCAGCCCGCGCATCGGTGCGTCCGTCGACGGTGAAGGAATCAGGGACACGCCGAGTCCGGCATTGACCATGCTGAGGATCAGCGGCGTGGACGTCGCTTCCATGCAGATCGTCGGCTCCAGTCCCAGGGCGAAGAACGTCTCCAGCACGTGCAGGCGTCCTGCCGAGGAGCGCTCGAAAACGATCAACGGTTCGGTGGCGATCTCGGCCAGTGAAACGGAGCCCGCGTTCGCCCAGCGATGCCCGTGCGGCAGGGCCAGACACCAGCCCACGGTCCGCCACGGGTGGTAGTGCAGGCCACGCGGAAAATCGGTGGGCGTGCAAGCCCCGATCGCGCACTGCCCTTCGCTGAGCAGCAGAGCAAATACCTGCGCTTCGGCGCGGGTCGATAGCCGCACGCCGCACTCCGGGTGGATCTCGCGAAACTCGCGCAGCACGTCCACCAGCACATAAGCCATCAGGTAGTGGCTGCTGATCAGCTGGATTTCCTTGTTTTCCGCGCGCGGCTCGAACAGCCGGGTCAACTCGTGCGCCTGATCGAGAAAGCGCACCGCCTTGCGCAGGAACCGCCGCCCCGATGCGGTCAGTTCGACATCGCCGCGGCGGCCGCGCGCCTTCTCGTACAGGCTGGCTCCCAGCGTATCCTCCAGCGCGAGAATGCGACCGCGCAAACCTTCCGCGGAAAGATGCAGGCTTTGCGCCGCAAGCTGCAGGCTGCCAAGCCGCGCAAGTTCGACAAAAGCCGCGATCTGCTCGGTGGACAGCGTCGGCACTCTGCGTGTCATGCCCTTTCCTCATCAGGGTCCGCGTCGCGGCGCTGCACCGCCATCCCGGGCACAGTAACCGGAAATTCCGGTTAGTTGCAAAACAATCCCGGCGTGATCGGTTCGCGGTGCGGGGCTAGCTTGTGGCTTGGGGATGGAACCGCTTGCGCGACGAGGCGAAAGCCCGCGCGAGCGTCCCACCGCAGTTCCGCACAACAGGGAGTGGGTCATGTCGCTGCGTTCGCTGAATCCCGGTTTTCTGGTGCTCGCATGGCTGCCCATGCTGGCCCACGCAACCACCTACACATTTCCGGGCGCGGCGCCCTGCGATGGCAGCCTGCAGCACTGCATCGACAACGTCGTCGACGGCTCGCGGGTCGAGATCGCGACGAATGCCCCGATCGCCGAAGACATCAGCCTGTACGACCGCAGCCTCAGCCTGACTTCCGCGGACGGCTATGCGGCCGTATTCGGCAGCGGCCACTGGCTCAGCGTCACCAGCAGCGCGATCGCCGGTGACCTGAGTGTGTCGGTCACCCGGCTCAGCTTCGCCGACGGTTACGTGTTTGCGAACTACAACAGCGGCGGCACCGCCAACTACGATTTCGAAGACCTGAACCTGGTGCACGCCGGCAACGACAGCGCGAACTACCTCGAGGTCGACGCCAACGGCGGCACGTTGAACGCGACGCTGATCAACAACCGCCTCTCGGGCGTGCCGCGCTCGCTCAACAACGGGTTGATCCAGCTCAACGCCAGTGGCGCCACACTCAACGCGAGCGCCTACTACAACCACGTCGCCAGCAGCTCGGCGGCGGCGCTCCCCGGCGCCGGCATCTTTGTCGACGTGCATGCGAGCGGCTCCGCGGGAACCGGCACAGTCAAGCTGCACGGCAACGAGGTCCGCGGCGGCTTCTTCCGCTCCGGAATCTATGTTTCCGAGGGCCTGTTCAGCAGCACCGCGAGCAATGTCACCGCACGGGTCTACAACAATGTGTCGATCTGTGCCGACGCCGGCAGCGCGGGCACCGGCGGCAGCGGCATCGGCTTCGTCGCCAACAACGGCAGCATCGACGCGCAGGCGATCAACAACACGGTATCGCGCTGCTACTACGGGATCAGCACCCTGCAGTGGTCCGGTGGAGGCGCGGGTGCGAGCATCGCCGGCACCTTCAGCAACAACGTCGTGGTCGCCTATGACGGACTGGTATTGACATCCAGCGTGCCCGGCTCGCGCAGCAACGATTACAACCTGATCAATGCCAGCACCAACCTGGCCACGCTCGGCGTGCACACGATCACCGCGCCGGCGCAACTGGTGCTGGATACCCAGCCGCGCCTCGCTGCCGGGTCGCCCGCGATCGATGCCGCGGACACCACTTTGCTCGGCTTTGGTCTGCTTTTCAATGGCCTGCCGACCAACGATGCCGACGGCCTGCGCCGCATCACCGGCGCAACCGGCAAGGCGGATATCGGCGCCTATGAATCCGGCACGCTCGATTTCACCCACGTTGCAAGCGCGGGCACGATCCTCGGCAACACCAGCACCATCGACAATGCCGCATTGAATGGCGACGCCGCAGCGGCACTGATTGCGACACCGAACTACAACATCGGCCTCGCCGGCGGGGTCGCCTACGACCATCCGTTCGGCGCGTACTACCCCGGGCCGAACTGGGCATTGTTCAACCAGGACTCCACGAACCCGATGCCGGTGGGTGCACATTTCGACGTGCTGGTTCCCGCAGCCGGCGGCGGCTCGTTCGTGCATGTGAGCAGCGCATCGAGCATCGGCGGTTACGCGACGACGTTCAGCGACGCCAGCACCGACAACCTGCCCGATCGCATCGTGCTGGTCGCGCAGAATTGGAGCGCCGGCGGCGCGGCGCTCTACAACGCGCATCCGGTTGGCGTGTACTATGGCGGCGATTCGAAGTGGCACGTCGCGAATCTCGATGGCGCGACAATGCAGCAGCCGCTCGGTTTCAACATCTACGCGCAGGAACCCAGCCCGAATGCGTTCCGCGTGACCGCCACCAGCGGCAACCTGGACTCGGGCGCGCAAGAGCTGCGCCTGGATCATCCACTGCTCGACAACACTCCCTGTGCGCGGCCGCAGGTCACGCGCCTGCTCGGTGCGGGGCCGATCAGCGGCAACTTCGACGTCGACTACGCCTTCAACCACTGGTACATCTACGGCTACGGCGGCATCGGGCTCGGCGAACAATTCCACGTAGTGGTCGATCCAGCGCAGGTCTTCGACTGCACCGACCGCATCTTCGCCAACGGGTTCGAGTGACCGGCCGCGCGCGGCGCACCCGGCGCCGCGCCGATCCTCACGGCATCTCGTCCTGCATGGATGGATAACCGTAATTTGTCGCGGGAACGAAGGTTTCCTTGATGCTGCGCGGGCTGATCCAGCGCAGCAGGTTCAGGATCGAGCCGGCCTTGTCGTTGGTGCCGGATGCACGCGCGCCACCAAACGGCTGCTGGCCGACCACGGCGCCGGTGGGCTTGTCGTTGATGTAGAAATTGCCGGCCGCGTTGCGCAGGCGTTCAAGACCCTGCTGGATCGCATGCCGATCCTGCGCGAAGATCGCGCCGGTCAAGGCGTACGGGCTGGTGCGATCGACGATATCCAGGGTCTCGGCCCACTTCGATTCGTCGTATACGTGCAGCGTGAGCACGGGCCCGAACAGCTCGTCGCATAGCGTGCGATAGGCCGGGTTCGTGGCGACGATCACGGTCGGCCGCACGAACCAGCCTTCGGAATCGTCGTACTGCCCGCCGACCAAGATCGTCGCGTCGCCCGACGCCTTCGCTTCGTCGATCGCGGCCTTCTGCGTCCTGAAACTCGCCGCGTCGATCACCGCGCCCATGAAGTTCGAGAAGTCGGCGACATCGCCCATGCGGATGCTTTCGACCTGCGCGACCAGCATGTCCCTGACCCGCGGCCACAGGTTGCCCGGCACATAGACACGGCTCGCTGCGGAACATTTCTGACCCTGGTATTCGAACGCACCGCGAACGATCGCAGTGACGAGCGCCACCGGGTCCGCGCTCGCATGCGCGACGATGAAATCCTTGCCGCCGGTTTCGCCGACCAGCCTCGGATAGCTGATGTACTTGTCGATGTTGTCGCCGACCGTGCGCCACATCTGGTGGAACACCCTGGTCGAGCCGGTGAAGTGGATGCCCGCGAGATGCCTGTTCTCCAGCACCGGATTGCCGATCGCCGCACCGCTGCCGGTGACCAGGTTGATCACGCCATCGGGCAGGCCCGCTTCCTTGAACAGCTTCATCAGGAAGTGCGCGCTGTACACCGCGGTGCTCGCGGGTTTCCAGATCACCGTGTTGCCGCACAGCGCCGGCGCGGTCGGCAGATTGCCGGCGATCGAGGTGAAATTGAACGGCGAGACTGCGAACACGAAGCCTTCCAGCGGGCGATGTTCGAGCCGGTTCCACACTCCGGGCGAGCTTTGCGGCTGCTCGCGCAGCAACTGTTCGTAGAACGCGACGTTGAAGCGGAAGAAATCGATCAGCTCGCAGGCGCTGTCGATCTCCGCCTGATGGCAGGTCTTGCTCTGGCCGAGCATCGTCGCTGCGTTGACGACATCGCGGTATGGGCCCTGCAGCAACTCGGCGGCCTTCAGGAACACCGATGCGCGTGCTTCCCACGGAAGATTCGCCCAGTCCGGACGTGCGCGCAGCGCGGCGCGGATCGCCATCTGCACTTCCGCTTCGCCGCCCTGATGGAAATCCGCGAGCACATGCGCATGCCGATGCGGCATCACGGCCTGGCCCAGCGTACCGGCACGCACACCCTTGCCATCGATGACCAGCGGGATCTCGATCCTGTCCGCCGACATCTGCTTCAGCCGCGCCTTCAGGCTGGCACGCTCAGGCGACCCCGGTGCATAGACTTTCACCGGTTCGTTGACCGGCGCGGGGACTTTCGAGATCGCGAGAGACATGGTCGGCTCCGGAAAAGCGAGTGAGGATTCGTATCCGATCGCGTGGTCAGCGCAGCCGTCCGGAAGCAGGGCGCTGGCCGCCGCGCGACCAATCGACGAGTTCGTCGAACGCGTGGCCGATCTGCGCCGGCGTGAACACGCAATGGCCTTCGGCGTTGACGTACTGCTGCACGAAATTGTCGGCATGGGCGGCGCGCTGCGCGAGCAGCGCGTAGCTGAAGGCGGTCGAAGCGACGACCAGCGGATCGCCGCTGTCGTGCAGCGCGAGCAGCGGCTTCAGCAGCTTGCCGTTCGGCGTGTACCAGCGCGACATGTACGCCGACGCACGCGGGTCGGCGCGGTAGCGGCGCACGCCGTCGTTCAGCGCGAAATTGTCCGCTGGTCCGGTATAGACGAGGTCTGCATTGCCGAAAGGATTGCCGTGCGTACGCTGCTGCATCTCCTTGATGTCGTAGGTGATGAACGCGATCACGTCGGGCAGGCTGCGGCTGTCACCGGCCCCATAGATCGCCCGCAGCGCGGCATACGCATCGGGCTTCGCGCGCATTGCCGCGCCGATCCTTGCTACCACGGCATTGGTTGGCACGTAGTCCGGAGCGACCGGCACCAGCGCCCCGAGCACATCGGGGAAGTAGTAGTCGAACGCGGCGCGCAACGCGAAATCGCGCTGCATCAGCGCATCGGTCGGCTCGATCGCGCCGCACAGCGACAGCGCGCCGGCATAGACCGTCGGCGCGCTCTCGATCGCCAGCACGGTCAGGGTGCCGCCCATCGACATGCCCATCGCGAAGGTTTCCTTCGGCGGGCCGTGCCTGGCGACGAAATATGCGCGCAGGCGTTCACTGTCGGTACTGCCCTCCTCGACCGCCCAGCCGGGCTTCGAATAGGCGGACTGGATCACCGCAAACCCGGCGCCGAGGATCGGATCGAACATCGGCGACACGCGCTCGCCATCGCGAAACGCGACCGGATCGATCGCATAGCCGTGGAAGAACACGACCAGGCCGCGATTCCAGTTCGCCGGGATGTCGATGCGATACGAGGCGCCGTGATGGGTGCCGATCTCGACGGTCGCGTTCGCGGGATTGCGCGTGCCGGCAGCCCGCTCCTTCGCGGCCACGCCGGTTGCCGACAGCAGGCACAAGACGACGATCCATGCTCGCATCCCGAACGCCCGCAACCGTCGGCGTGCGTGCTTCGGTGCGCCGGTGCCGCATGGGCGAACGGACATGGGGTTGCGCCGGCTCATCCGGTCACGGCATCCACGCGTTCGCGCAATCCGGCGAGCTCGATCCGCAGCGCTTCGATCTCCGCCTCCAGGCGTTCGATGCGTGCGGGCAGCGCTTCGCGTGCGGTGGTTTCGGCAGGTGCCGGCGAAGGCACGAATGCTTCGGCCGCGACCGGCCCGCACAGCAGGTGCATGTAGCGGTCCTCACGCTGGCCGTGGCTGCGCCCGAGCCTCACGACCAGTGCGGGCTCGCGCTGGATCAGGCGATCGAGCGTGTCGCGCACGTCGTCGAGGCTCGGGAATTCGCCGATGCGATCGGTACGGGTCAGCAACTCGCCAAGCGTCTGCGGGCCACGCAGCAGCAGCACGCACAGCACCGCGCGCTGACGCGCGGTCACGGCATAGACCGCATCGAAGCGGTGCTCGTAGCGCAGCGCACGTTGCGATGCCTGCGCGAGCTTTACCAGGCCGCTGCTTTCCATCGCGCGCAACGCATGCGCAACGGCGCCGGTCTCGAGCTGCATGACCGGCTCGCGACTGGTCTTCTGGTTGCCGGCCGCGACGATCGCATTGACCGTCAGCGGATATGCTTCCGGGGTGATCGCCGCCTTCTCGATCAGGCAACCGACGATGCGCGCCTCGATCGCGCCGAGGACTGGCGGTTCGACGGATGCGTCGCGACTCGGCGATGCCACGGTTTCCAAGGTGCGCTCACGAGCGAAGGCGAGTCCCCGAGTGTAGCGCGGCGGCCGCGGATGCGCTGCTGCGCGCACCAGGATCGCGCCAGGCGGACCGCGAACTCAGTCGAAGCCATCGGCGAATATCGCGTCACTCGCGCGCTCGATGCGGATGTTGTCGACGCGCACGTCGAAATCGGTGAATCCGTAGAAGTAACCCGGCTCCAGCGTCGTGAACGCCAATTCGTCCACCTGGGCCATCACGTCGGCGAAGGTCACGCCCGGAGGCAGCATCGGTTCCGCCGTCACCGGATCCTCGGCGCCGTAGCCGCCCCAACCGGCCGGCATGTCCTGGCTCCCGGGCGTGAACGTGACCGCATAGGTCGCCCAGTCCGGGCCGGCCTGCATCAGGGTCAACGTGTGCCAGACCGATGTCCACGGATAGCCGCCCTGGGCCAGCGCATGGCTGCGGAAATCGACGAGCAGGTTGCGCGAGACCGGCACTCCGTCGAACGCGATCGCGTCGACCTTGATGTCGATGCCTGCACTGACCGTGCCGTCCTGCGTGAAGTCACCGATGAATGCCGGGTTCGACGTGGTTCGGAACGTGATGCCGAAATCGTTGAAGACCGTATGCGCGTGCATGCCGGGATTGCCGCCGGCCGCCTCGATCGTGGTGGCACCGCCGGTCCCGCCCGGACCGCTCCAGCCCTCCCAGCCGTTGTCGAACGTGACAACGGTGGTCTGCGCGGCGACCGGGGCGGCCATCGCAAGGGCGGCCAGCACGGCCGCCGCGGAAACTATACATTTGATGCTCGTCATCATGATCCTCTCGCTGCAGGGGATGGGTCGACCCGATACGTCCCGACCTCGCCGTCGAGTGTGCGCACGCACCGCCGTCGCGCATGCCGGATCGATGTACGGGCGATGCGCAAACGATGCACCGCCGCGGCGTACCAACGCCTGGTCGCGACGCAGCGATGCGCCCTGCGTCGCACCCGGCGAACCGGAGGATGATATCAGTGCGATGTGGCTGCCTCGGAAAGCCGGTCGCCGGACAAGCGCGCAGTCGATTCATCGGCCTTGCGCGCGGCGTCTTCCTCGCCCAGCGCACGGAACAGTTGCGCCTGGGCGAGCGCCGCACGCAAGTCGCGATCGGCCCAGGATGCGATGCGGCCGCCGACGACACGTGCGCTGTCGAGCTGGCTCGCCTCGATCAGCGCGGTGAGGTACGGCACCGCAATCGCGACCAGATCTTCCGGCACGTTGTAGCGCTCCGTGGCGCGCATCGCCGCGGCAAATTGCTCGCGCGTGGCGGGATCCAGCAGGAAGTGTTCGAAGCGATATTGCGACGTCATGCGCATAGCGTAGCGTGACCGCTCGCGTCCCGGAGGTCGCGCCTGCGACGCGGACGCTCGCCAACCCGCACGGGCCCGTCAGGATGCGCCGTCTTCGCCGACCCCTTCATCCGCCGCGGCCTTCGGCACGCAACCCGGCACCACCGCGTCGGCGCCGAACAGCCACCATTCGCGACGGTTCGCATGGCCGACGCGCGTCGCCTTCGACTTGTCGACGCAGTCGCCCATCGCGTCCTCGAGGATGAAGATCGGTCGCTGCGCCGGCGCCAGTGCCTGCCAGCGCAGCGCTTCGGCATACTGCCGGTCCCAGGCCAGATTGAAGCCGAAATCGCGCACTGGTCCGACCGCCATCAGCAGGTTCTGCTCTTTCCACGCGACCAGGCCGATCTCGGCCCCGGGACCGGCCAGTTCCCGCGCATGACGCATCAGCCCCGCGGCGGAGCTCGTATCGTTCAGCAGCGGACAGGCCCACAGGCTCCAGATCAGCCATAGCGAGCCGATGCCGCCGAGCAGCGCGTGCACGCCGCGTCGCGGCCGGAACCACGCCGCGAACGCGACGAAGCCGGCCCCGATCGCGATGATCATGAACCACACGCTGTGACCGAGATCGCCGAGTTCGCGCTGCTGCACGAAACGTTGCGCCGCCGGCGCATGGCCGAGCAGCGCCCACAGGCCTGCACCGGCAATCGCGACGCCGCCGAACAGCGCGATCGCATATGCGGCGTTGCGCAGCCAGCGGGCGCGTGCAATCTCCTCCAGATATGGCGCCATCGCGAGCGCGAGCATCGGCAGTACCGGCATCAGGTATACGTCGCGCTTGCCGGAGGGAATGCTGAAGAACACGATGACCAGCGCGGACCACGCCAGCGGCAGCAGCACGCGCGCGTCGCCGGCCTCGATTGCGCGCCGCCAGCGCGGCGCCGCGCCGACATAGGCGAGCGAGAGCGGAAAGAAATTCAGCAGCAGGACCGGTACGTAGTACCAGAACGGTTGCGGGTGCGACCAGGACCCGGCGTAGCGGCCCGCCGTCTGATGAAAGAACAGGTCGTCGACATAGGCCGCGTACTCGGGCGCAGCGCGCGCTTTCGCCGCGAGCAGCACCGCGATTCCCCAGAGCAGGATCGGCGCCAGGAACGCGAGCGCGCCGCAAAGCCAGCGCAAGACGGCATCGGACGTACGCGTGACGCCCTCCCAGCCACGCATGCGCGCAAACAGATACGGCGCGAACATCAGCAGCGCGAGTACCCCGACTCCCTTGGTGATCACACCGATGCCTGCCGCCAGACAGCCCAGCCAGTACGCACGCCAGTTCGGCCCGCGCAGGAAGTGCAGCAACAGCCCCCAGTTCGCCAGCGTGATCCAGCCCATGACCAGCGGATCGATCTGCGCGCGCTTGACCTGGTACATGAACTCGAACACGAACAGGACCGCGGTCGCCGCGTACAGCCCGGCACGATGGTTCCACAGGCGGCGGCCGAGATCCCAGGTCAAGCCGAGCGTGAGCAGGCCGGCCAGCAGCGACGGCAGCAGGAACGCGACCCGCCAGTTGCGTACCAGTTCATACGCCGCAGCCTGCATCCAGAACAGCATCGGCGGCTTGTCCGAATACAGTTCGCGCCCGCGATGCGGAAACAGCCAATCGCCGGACTCGACCATCTGCCTGGCGACCAGCGCGTAACGTGGCTCGTCGGACGGCCACGGATCGCGCAGGCCGATGCCGATCCCGATCAGCACCAGGGCAAACAGCATGAACAAGCAGAATTCACGGCGCTGGACGGCTTGCGGATTCTGCGGCGGGG
>JBIODY010000003.1:0-24390 GCA_044445505.1 Lysobacterales bacterium | reverse complement strand
CGCGCTGGCGGCGACTCTCGCGCCCGCCGCCCGCCGTGGTGGCGTGATCCATCTGGCCGGCGAGTTGGGCGCCGGCAAGACCACCTTCGCACGCGCGTTGCTGCAGGCGCTTGGTGTCGGCGAGCGGGTCAAGAGCCCGACCTACAGCCTGGTCGAGTCGTACCGGATTGACGGCCTGGACATCCATCACCTCGACCTCTACCGGATCGCCGATGCCGGTGAGCTCGAATGGCTCGGATTGGCCGACCTGTGGGAGGTGACCGCGCTGATTCTGGTCGAATGGCCCGAACGCGGTGCCGCTGCACTGCCCGCGCCGGATTTGCTGGTCTTGCTGCAGCATGCGGGAGCGATGCGCCGGTTCGAAGCACAGGCGCGAAGTCGACGCGGGCTTGACCTGCTGGGCGCCTGGGCCAGCGCGCGCTGAGGCGTTGCGAATCGGCTGGTTGGGTCCAATTCCTTGACCAGAATTCAGGAAGTTATCGCACGTTCCGGATTTCCAAGGAAAAAGCTTGCTTTTTTCCGGCTCTTTCGCGTTGAATACGCCCCATGTGGGGAGTCCGTCGCCAGCGCTGGTCGATTGCAGGCATCGCCATGCTGCTGCTGGCTGCCAGCACGGCGTCCGCGGCCGAGATCAAGAACCTGCGGATCTGGGCAGGTCCCGAGTACACGCGGGCGGTGTTCGACGTGTCCGGACCGGTCGATTACAAGCTGTTCGAGCTCGGCAAGCCGGACCGCATCGTGCTCGACCTCCACGCCAGCGAGCTCGGCCCCGGCTTCAGCGCGCCGGCGGCGAAAGGCCTGCTGAAGAGCCTGCGCGCCGGTAAACAGGGCAAGGGCGACGCCCGCGTCGTCTTCGATCTCGCCGAAGGCGCGCGCCCGAAGAGTTTCCTGCTGGCGCCGGCCGACGCTTCGCCGGGCTCGGGACAGGCCAGGTTCGGTTACCGCCTCGTGCTCGACCTGTATCCGGCCAGTGCCAAGGCCGCGCCGGTGAAGAGCGTCGCCCAGGCGTCCGCCGGCAAGGCGCGCGACGTGGTCATCGCGATCGACGCGGGCCATGGCGGAGATGATCCCGGCGCGACCGGCGCCAGTGGCGCCCACGAGAAGGACATCACGCTCGCGGTCGCGCGTGAGCTCAAGAAACTGGTCGATCGCCAGCCGGGCATGAGCGCGGTGCTCACCCGCGACGGCGACTATTTCGTCCCGCTCGAGAAGCGCTACCGCAAGGCGCGCCAGGCGAAGGCGGACTTGTTCATCTCGATCCACGCCGACGCGTTCACCAGCAGCGATGCGCGCGGTTCGTCGGTCTGGGTGCTGTCGCCGCGCGGCGCGACCAGCGAGGCGGCGCGCTGGCTTGCCGACGGCGAAAACCGCGCCGATCTGGTCGGCGGCATCTCGCTGGACGACAAGGACGACACGCTCGCCAAGGTCCTGCTCGACCTCTCGCAGGGTGCGACGATGGGCGCCAGCAATTCAGTCGCCGGGCAGGTGCTCGGTGCGCTGCGCAAACTCGGACCGACCCATCGAAACTATGTCGAGCGCGCGAACTTCGTCGTGCTGCGCTCGCCGGACGTACCTTCGATCCTGGTCGAGACCGCGTTCATCACCAATCCCGCCGAAGAGGCGCGCCTGCGCAATCCCGAACATCGCGAGAAGCTGGCCGCGGCGATCCTCGACGGCGTCGACGGCTACTTCCGCGCCTCGCCGCCGCCGGGCAGCCTGTTCGCCGCGAATGTGCGCCACGAGCACGCGAAGGCGTCGCGCTACGTCGTGGGCCGCGGCGAAACCCTGCATACGATCGCAGCGCGTCACGGCCTCACTTCCGCGCAGTTGCGCGCCGCGAACGAGCTCGCCGACGAGCGCGTGCGTGCGGGCGAGGTGCTGCAGATTCCCTCCGGCTGAGCTTCGGCCGATTTTCCGCGTTCGGCTATGATGCGGACCCGCTTCGCGGTTCCGTCATGTCGCGCATCCATTCGCTGCCACCCGAAGTCGTCAACCAGATCGCCGCCGGCGAGGTCATCGAGCGGCCGGCGTCGGTGGTCAAGGAACTCGTCGAGAACAGCCTCGACGCCGGCGCGCGGCGCATCGAGATCGACATCGAGCAGGGCGGCGCGCGGCTGATCCGGGTGCGCGACGACGGGGACGGCATCGTCGCCGACGACCTGCCGCTTGCGGTATCCGCGCACGCGACCAGCAAGATCGCGAGCTTCGATGATCTCGAACGCGTCGTCACGCTCGGCTTTCGCGGCGAGGCGCTGCCGTCGATCGCCTCGGTGTCGCGCTTCGCGCTGACCTCGCGCAGGCGCGGCAGCGACGCGGCCTGGCGCATCGAGGTCGACGGCGGCAAGCCGCGCGCGCGGGTTCCGGCGCAGCATCCGCAAGGCACGAATGTCGAGGTCCGCGACCTGTTCTACAACCTGCCGGCGCGGCGCAAGTTCCTGCGCGCCGAACGCACCGAGTTCGGGCATATCGACGAACTCGTGAAGTCGATCGCGCTCGCGCGAACCGGGGTCGAATTCCGCCTCAGCCACGATGGCAAGCCGGTGCGCATGCTCAAGTCCGCGCAGGATGAGCGCGATGCGGAGCGCCGCGTCGCCGACGTACTCGGCGACGGGTTTCTCGCGGCCAGCCTGCGCGTCGAACACGCGGCCGCGGGTTTGCGTCTGTCCGGCTGGGTCGGACTGCCGACCGCATCGCGCACGCAAGCCGATCAGCAATATTTCCATGTCAATGGGCGCCTGGTGCGCGACCGCCTCGTCGCGCATGCGGTGCGCCAGGCCTATGCGGATGTGCTCTACCATGGGCGCCATTCGGCGTTCGTGCTGTTCCTCGAACTCGATCCGGCGCTGGTCGACGTGAATGTGCATCCGGCCAAGCACGAGGTGCGCTTTCGCGAGGGGCGGCTCGTGCACGATTTCCTCTATCGGACGCTCGACGACGCGCTGTCCGGCGCACGTGCGGGCTCGCGGCCGCAGGGGATGGCTCCGGGCGACATCGTTTCCCCGCCGGCGTTCGCCTCGGCACCGACCACCGCGTACACGGCGTATCGGCAGGGCGGACTCGGGCTCGGCGTGCGCGAACCGCTGGCCGGGTATGCGGCCCTGCTCGGTGCGGCGGCGCGGCCGTCGGTGGCGACCGCATTCGATGGCCAGCACATGGACACGCAGGCCCCGGCGCCGAACCACGACGCGAACGGTATTCCGCCGCTCGGTTTCGCGCTTGCGCAACTGCATGGCGTCTATGTCCTCGCTGAAAACGCGCAGGGCCTGGTGCTGGTCGACATGCATGCGGCGCACGAGCGCATCACCTACGAGAAACTGAAGGTTGCGCAGGATGGCGAAGGCATCCGCTCGCAACTGCTGCTGGTGCCCTTGAGTCTGGCCCTCAGCGAACGCGAGGCGGCGCTGGTCGAGGAGCAGGCTGAACGCTTCGCCGCACTCGGATTCGATATCGCACGCAGCGGCCCGCAAAGCGTCGCCGTGCGCAGGATCCCGGTCGTGCTCGATGGCGCCGATGTCGCCCAACTCGTGCGCGACGTGATCGCGGATCTCGGCGTGCATGGCGAAACGCGTCGCGTCGAGGAAAGCACGAACGAACTGCTCGGCACGATGGCCTGCCATGGCTCGGTGCGCGCGAACCGGCGCCTGAGTCTGCCCGAGATGAATGCATTGCTGCGCGAGATGGAGATGACTGAGCGCTCCGGTCAGTGCAATCATGGTCGTCCGACCTGGGTGCAACTTGCGATCCCGGAACTGGACCGGTTGTTCCTGCGCGGTCGATGAGATCACGCTGTTTCGAAACCAGCACAAACTCGTGGCGCCTGCCACGTCACCTGTTCACCAACGACGGAATCTTCCATGCTGAAAGCCATCGCTCTCGTTGCCGCCAGCTTCGCCGGAGTGCAACTCATGTCCGCCAACGTCGAAACCAGCAAGCCTTCCCCCGACTACACCAGGCAGATAGAAAACTGGCGCGCGCAACGAGTCGAGCGCCTGAAGGCGCCGAACGGCTGGCTCAGCCTGATCGGCCTGCATTGGCTGAAGGACGGCCGCAACACCGTCGGCAGCGCCAAGGACAACGATGTCGTTCTCGCCAAGGGGCCGGCGCACCTCGGCGCGATCGCGCTCGATGCAGGCAAGGCGACGATCGCGCTCGATGCGAAAGCCGGGGCGACCATCGATGGCAAGTCGGCAGGCTCCGCCGAGTTGCTCGACGATTCGCACGAGAAGCCGACGACAGTGGCATTCGGCACCGCGAGTTTCTACCTGATCGACCGCAACGGCAGGAAAGCCTTGCGCGTGAAGGACAGCGCCGCGGCAACGCGCACTCATTTCGCCGGCATCGACAACTACCCGATCGACCCGTCGTGGCGCATCGAGGCGAAATGGCAACCGTTCAACCCCGCGCATTCGCTCGACATACCGACCGTGCTCGGCACCGTCGACAAGATGCCGGTGCCGGGCAAGGCCGTGTTCACGCGCGGCGGCAAGACCTATGAGCTGCTGCCGGTGCTGGAGGAGGCCGATGCGAAGGAGCTCTGGTTCATCATTGCCGATCGCACCAGCGGCAAGGAGACCTACGGTGCGGCGCGCTTCCTCTACGCCGACATGCCCAGGGACGGCAAGCTCGTGATCGACTTCAACAAGGCCTACAACCCGCCGTGCGCGTTCACCCCGTATGCGACCTGTCCGCTGGCACCGCCGGAAAACCGGCTCGACCTCGCGGTGACAGCGGGCGAGAAAAAATACCGTGGCGGCCATCATTGACCGGACGCAGCCGAGGCCCGTCGGGCGGTTCCGGCGACGCCGGGGACCGCTTTCGGCTGCGTTGCTCGGCACCGACCGCTGGCCTGTGCAGGCAGACATCGGTTGCGGTTCAGCCACGCCATGGATGATGGCGAACTTTCGCCGTCCGGCGTGTTCCCAAACCGACCGTTTTGGTCGCAGGCAGGCGTCGGGTACACTATCGGGCTTTCGCGCCCGCCCCAGGGCCCGCATTTGCAAATCCGCACATCCTCCGGAGACACAGGCATGAAGTTTGGTTGGTCACTCGCCCTTGCGGCGCTGGTAACGGCAGGGTCCGCGCTCGCGCAGGACACCACGACGGAAAAGGGCAAGGTCAGTTATGCGATCGGCTACCAGATCGGTACCGGCCTCGCCGACCGCAAAATGGATGTCGATATCGCGACGGTCACCCGCGCGGTGCAGGACGCGTTCGCGAAGAAGCCGCCGGCGGTGCCGGAGCAGGCAATGAAGGACGCACTCGGCAAGCTCGATGCGAAGATGAAGGCCGAGTCCGACAAGATGCTCGGCGACAACAAGCGCGAAGGCGATACCTTCATGGCGAGCAACCGCTCGAAGAAGGGCATCGTCGCACTGCCGAATGGCGTGCAGTACCGCGTCATCGAGGACGGCACCGGCAAGGCGATCGCGGCGACCAGCGAGGTCACATTCCACGTGCGCGTTTCGCTGACCAACGGCCGCGAGATCCGCAGCTCCTTCGTCGGCGAGCCGATCAAGGCGAAGGTCTCCGACATGCCGGGCATCTTCGGCACCAAGCTGTTGCCGGAAGTCATCGAGAAGATGAAGAGCGGGGATCACTGGACGGTCTTCCTGCCGCCGGAAGCCGCGTCGGGCAACCAGGTCTACATCTGGGAAATCAAGATCATCGATGTGAGGTGAGGTCAGGATGACCTCATCCCGGCCAGTACGTGGATGTACGTTGAGCCGGGATCCATTGAAGAATGAATTGCGTCACCTCGTGCAGCACATGGATGTGCGATGACACGGGCTCCAGCGCCCTGACGCGACACGGGAAATACCGCAAACGCCGCGCCGAGTCGCGGCGTTTGCATTTGAAGACGATGAGCAGCGACCTCCAACTTCCGATCCTCAGCCCCTGCATCGGCATCTGTCGGCTCGATCGCGACGGCTATTGCGAGGGTTGCCTGCGCAGCGGCGACGAGATCGCACGCTGGGTCGCGATGGGCGTGCAGGAACGCCGGCGCATCATGGATGCGTTGCCCGATCGCCAGGCGCGTCGGGAACGAGCGTGAGGCCGCTCGACACGCCGGATGCGACGCGTCTGCGCCACGCGGTACGCGGTCTCGATCATCCACCGGTCGCGCCGGGCTGGAACGCCGGCGAACTCGCGGACCTGGTCGAAGCCGACGCGCCGCGACGTCCGGCCGCGGTGCTGGTGCCGTTCGTGCGCCGCGGCGAGCGGTTGTCGATCCTGTTCACGCGCCGCAACGAACACCTGCGCCAGCATGCCGGGCAGATCAGTTTCCCCGGCGGCAGTGTCGAACCGGGCGACGCGGACGTCATCGCCGCCGCGTTGCGCGAGACCGACGAGGAAACCGGCATCGCACCGGATCAGGTCGAGCCGTTCGGCTATCTCGACTGCTTCGAGACCGTCTCGGGCTATTGCGTGACGCCGGTGGCGGGTTTCGTCGACGGCGACTATCCACCGTATCCGCACAACGAGGAGGTCGACGAGGTGTTCGAGGTTCCGCTCGCTTTCATCCTCGAACCGGCGAGCTTGCGGCGCGAGCACATTGTGTGGCGTGGCCGCGAGCGCGACATCTTCGCGTTCGAATGGGAAGGCCGGCGCATCTGGGGCGCGACGGCCGCGATCCTGAAGAACCTGCTCGATCGTCTGGAGAACGTGGCATGACGATGCAAGCGCTCGTCTCCGCGAGCGAACTGGCGGTGCTGCAGCGGCGCGGCGATGTGCTCGTCGTCGACTGCCGCTTCGATCTTTCCGGTCCGGACAAGGGCGAACAGGCATATCTCGAGGCGCATATTCCCGGCGCGGTGTATGCGCATCTCGATCGCGATCTTTCCGATCTCGCCAAGCACGGGCTCGGTCGTCATCCGTTGCCGGACGACGAGGCGTTTTCGGCGGCGTTGTCGCGCTGGGGCTGGCGTCCGGATCTCGATGTGATCGTGTACGACGACGCGAATGCTGCGCTCGCGGCTGCGCGGCTGTGGTGGCTGCTGCGCCTCGCAGGTCACGCGCGGGTCGCGGTGCTCGACGGCGGTCTTGCCGCGTGGCGCGCTGCGGGTCTGCCGCTCGACGCCGGCGAGGTTCGGCGGGTGGCTACTACGGCACGCGTCGTGCTCGATCGCGATGACGTGGTCGGGTTCGGCGAACTCGAACGCCGTCGTGCGGCCGGTTCGCTGCTGCTGCTCGATGCGCGCGCTGCGGCGCGCTATCGCGGCGAAGTCGAACCGATCGATCCGGTCGCGGGCCACGTGCCGGGCGCGTTGAATCGCCCGTTTTCCGAAAATCTCGGACCCGACGGCCGCTTCAAGGCAACGGCGCAGTTGCGTCGCGAATTCGAAGACGTGCTGGCCGGACGCGCGCCACGCGACATGGTCCACATGTGCGGCTCGGGCGTGACCGCCTGCCACAACCTGCTTGCGATGGAACACGCCGGCCTCGCCGGCTCGCGCGTGTTCGCGCCTTCGTGGAGCGGATGGGTCAGCGATCGTTCGCGGCCGGTCGCGACGGGTATCAACCCGACGGGCGCCAATCCAACGGGCGCCAATCCGATGTAGGAGCGGCTTCAGCCGCGATGCTCTTGCTCTGCGTGACCGGAAAGAAAGGCATCGCGGCTGCAGCCGCTCCTACGACAGCAGGTCCCACGATAGCAGGCGCGACTACCTGGATTTCAGGCGCGCGACCAGGGACTTCAGCACGTTTTGCGCCTCCGCGGCGAACCAGCCGTCGAGGAAGTCCTCGACCGGCAACGCCGCCGGATCGGCGAATACCGCGGCGAGGTCCGCTCGCGCGAGGCGGCGCGTCTCGCTCATTGCCTGCGGCGGGAACTTCAGCACTTCGCCGAGCCACGCCAGTGCGCGCGGCACCACGAAGTCGGTGTCGACGAGTTCATCGACCAGACCTATCGCGTGGGCATGCTCGGCGTCGAGCATCGTGCCGGCGACCATCAGGCGTTCGGCGCGATAGGCGCCGACCAGGCGTCGCAGCGCGGCCTGGATGCATTCGGGCACCGACAGGCCGACCTGCACTTCGTTGAGTCCGATCCTGAACGCACCGCGCGCCATCACGCGGTAGTCGCACATGATCGCAAGAACTGCGCCGCCGGCGGGCGCGTGGCCGGTTATCGCGGCGACAACCGGTATCGGCGAGCACGCGAGCGCGGCGCATAGGCCGAAGAAATCGTTCCAGAACGGGCGGAACGCGTCGCGATCGAGTTGCAGCAGCGCCGGCACATCGAGTCCGGCCGAAAACATGCCGGGCGCACCGGAGAGCACGACGGCGCGGGCGCCCTCATCCGGCGCGGCTTCCACCGCGATGCGCAACGCCCGCACCAGCGCCGGGTCGAGCGCATTGACGGGCGGCCGCGCCAGGCGCAGTTCGTAAATGGGATCGTGGCGGATGATGTTGAGCATTCGGGAAACCGGAAATCGGAGTGGGGAACAGGGAATCGACAACGGCGACTATTCGTCTTTCGGCGTCCATGCATAGCGCACGACGTAGTCCAGCGTCGCCTTTCCATTCGCCGGCACCGCAACGCGGAATTCCAGCGTATCCGGAGTCTGCCGGTCCGGCTTCTGGCTCGACGACGACAGGGTCCAGCCGCGCCAACGGTTCGGATGCTCGCGCACGGTGACGGTGCGCGCGGTCTCGCCGGAATTCGTCAGCGCGATGCGAAAGCCCTCGTTCATTTCGCGTGCCGCCTTGTCGACGCTGAACGCGGTGCGTTCGCGGCTCGCGGCGAGATCGAACGCGACGCCGAGATTCACATCGACATCGCGGCCTTTGGCGATGTCGCCGATGCGGTTCTCGCCGAGCAGTTCGGTGCGGCCGTCCTTGTCGCGGGTGAGCACGCGCAGGTTGCCGCTCGGCAGGTTCTCGGCTGCGCCGAACTTCAACTGGCTCTGCACGGCGCCGCCGCTGTTCTGCCCGCCCTCGGGCGCGAGCATCGGCTTCGGCGGAAACCACGCGCCGCCGTTCTCGAACAGCCAACGCCGCTCGCAGGCGAGTTCACGGCTCGCGTACAACGGCACCTGGGTCACGCTTGCATCGGGCAGGTCGAGGTCGCCGTCGATCGTGTAGCTGCGGTAGTCGCCGAGCGCGGATTGCTCCGGCATCGATGGTGCGTTCAGGGAAACCGTTGCCTTCATCGCCATCGGCCGCGGGCCGCGATCGTACTTCGCGAAATTCGGTGCGCCGGCGATCAGTTTCAGTTGCGCGGCCGGATAGTCGCGACCGCTGCGGTTCGCGATACTGGCGAGCGCGTCGAGACGCAGCCTGCAGTCGCCGCCCTCGATGAGCAGCGCCGAATAGGCGGCGCGCCAGCCGAGGCCCGCGGTCGGATAGGTCAAGGTGACCGGCGCCGCGCCGGCCTTGCCTTCGACACTGAGCTGCAAGGCGCTGCCGGGCAGGCCCGTGCCTTGCGGAAATTCGACGCGCGCGTACTCGCGTACGTAGCTGATCCGTCCGTCGTTGGCGCGGATGCCAAGATTGCCGCCGTCGAGCGCGACCAGCGTGCCGTCGGCGAGCGGCTTGTTGTCGTCGCCGTATACCTGCACCTGCTCGCCGCGATGTGCGGCCAGCAGCCCGGAGTCGCCACCCGACAATACACGCTGCGCGAGCAGGCGGCCCGAGGCGCCGAAGTCGATCGCAACCGCCTCGGTGTCGAGCATCGCCGGCAGGCCATCGACGACGACGGTCTGCCTGCCGCCGTTGAACTGCAGCGTGCGCTGCTCGTGCACGATCGCATGGCCGTCGGCAACCGGCGTACTGCCGGCCTCGAACAGCGTGTCGCTGTCGCTGCGGTAGATCGTCAGCGCGGGATCGGCGAACGCGGTGGCGCTCGCGAGCGCGGTCGTGGCGAGCGCCGTCGTCACGAAAGCTGTCAGGTTGCGGTGCATGGTCGCATTCCGGTTGCGCGTGGGCGTTGCGGATATGATACCCGCATGAAGGAGATCGCCATGAGTGGTTCGCATCGCGGGTTGGCGTGGCTCGGGTTCGCGCTGCTGGCCTTGTGCGGCAGCGCGCACGCAGCCGGCAAACTCGGCGTCACTGATGCGTGGATCCGCGCCGCGCCGCCGGGTGCGAGCATGCTCGCGGGTTATGCGACGCTGAGCAACACCGGCGATGCGCCGATCACCCTGTTGACCGTGCAAAGCGATGCGTTCCGCATGACCTCGCTGCACGAGACGATCGTCGACGCAGGCGTGTCGAAGATGCGCGAACTGCATCGCCTGGTGATCGCGCCCGGGGCGACGGTCGCGCTCGAACCCGGCGGCAGGCATCTGATGCTGAGCCATCCGCGCGGGGACCTCGCCGTAGCCGGCGGCAAGGTCAGGATCGTTTTCCTGCTCAACGACGGCACCCGCGTCGAGACCTATTTCGACGTGCTCGCGCCCGATTCCGCAGGCGGCTGACAGGCCGTGCGGATCGCCGCCGGCAGCGGCACCGAGCGTCCGCTGGCCGGATCGACCCAGACCATCACGACCTCGCCGTCGGCATACACGCTGTCGCCGTCATCCGCGGCAACGATGCGGTGGGCGATGGTCAACGACGAATTGCCGATGCGGGTCGCCGTGAGCTCAATCAGGATTTCCGCCGGCCATGCGAGCTGGCGGCGATAGTTGACCTCGGCCGCCGCGACGACCGGCATCATCGTCTCGTCGAACCACACCCCGTCGATGCCAGCGAGCCAGGCCAGACGCGCTTCCTGCGCATACACGAGAAACGCCGCGTTGTTGACGTGGTTGAAGGCATCGAGATCGCCCCAGCGCACCGACAGCGGTACGCGCGCCATCGTGAGCGGCCGGATCGGTGCGACGGCAATCGCTTCCTGCTGCGCGGGCGCTGCGCTGACGGAGCGGCGTTTCGTTGCGGCCGGCCTGCGCGGTGGATTCATGCGGCTTCCTTGCGATTGCGTTTGCGGGCCGACGGCTGTTCGCGGTCGAGCGCGCGGGCGAGGAACTGGCCGGTGTACGAGCCCGGTGTCGCCGCGATCTGTTCCGGCGTGCCGGTCGCGATGATCGTGCCGCCGCGCTCGCCGCCATCGGGCCCGAGATCGACGATCCAGTCCGCGGTCTTGATCACGTCGAGGTTGTGCTCGATCACGATGACCGTGTTGCCATCGTCGGTGAGGCGGTGCAGCACTTTCAACAACTGCTCGATGTCGTGGAAGTGCAGGCCGGTGGTCGGCTCGTCGAGGATGTACAGCGTGCGCCCGGTATCGCGCTTGCTGAGTTCGCGCGACAGCTTCACGCGCTGTGCCTCTCCGCCGGACAGCGTGGTCGCGCTCTGGCCGAGCTTGATGTAACTCAGGCCGACATGGATCAGGGTTTCGAGCTTGCGCGCGAGCACCGGCACCGGCGCGAACAGGGTGAACGCGTCCTCGACGGTCATGTCGAGCACGTCGGCGATCGTGTGGCCCTTGTAGGTGATCTCCAGCGTCTCGCGGTTGTAGCGCTTGCCGTGACAGACGTCGCACGGCACGTAGACGTCGGGCAGGAAGTGCATTTCCACTTTTATCAAGCCGTCGCCCTCGCAGGCTTCGCAGCGGCCGCCTTTCACATTGAAGCTGAAGCGCCCCGGGCCGTAGCCGCGCGAGCGCGATTCCGGCACCTGCGCGAACAGTTCGCGCAGTGGCGTGAACAGGCCGGTGTAGGTGGCCGGATTCGAGCGCGGCGTGCGGCCGATCGGCGACTGGTCGATATCGACGACCTTGTCGAACAGGTCGAGTCCTTCGATTGAGCGGAACGGCGCCGGCTTCTCGTTCGCGCCGTTGAGTTCGGCCGCGGTGTGCTTGTGCAGGGTGTCGTTGATCAGGGTCGACTTGCCCGAGCCGGAGACGCCGGTGATGCAGGTGAACAGGCCGGCCGGGATTTCCAGATCGACATCCTTGAGGTTGTTGCCGGATGCGCCGAGGATCCTCAGCAGCTTCTGCGGATCCGCCTTGCGGCGTTGCTTCGGCACCTCGATGCGCCGGGCACCGGAAAGATACTGGCCGGTCAGCGATCGCCTGGACGATAGGATCGCGTCGATATCGCCTTCGGCGACGATCTCGCCGCCATGCACGCCGGCGCCGGGGCCGATGTCGACGATGTGGTCGGCGAGGCGGATCGCGTCCTCATCGTGCTCGACCACGATCACGGTGTTGCCGAGATCGCGCAGCCGCCGCAGCGTACCGAGCAGGCGCTCGTTGTCGCGCTGGTGCAGGCCGATCGAGGGTTCGTCGAGCACGTACATCACGCCGACGAGTCCCGCGCCGATCTGCGAAGCGAGGCGGATGCGCTGCGCCTCGCCGCCGGAAAGGGAATCGGCCTGGCGATCGAGGGTGAGGTAGTCGAGGCCGACATCGACGAGGAAATGCAGGCGCTCGCGGATCTCCTTGACGATCTTCGCGGCGATCTCGCCGCGCCAGCCGGCGAGGGTCAACGTCTTGAAGAACGCGAGCGACTGCTCGATCGGCAATGCGGTCAGCGCTGGCAGGTTGCGCTCGCCGACGAACACGTTGCGCGCGCTGCGGTTGAGGCGCTGGCCGTGGCAATCGGGGCAGTCGCGGTCGCTGATGAACTTGGCGAGTTCCTCGCGCACCGCCGGCGATTCGGTTTCCTTGTAGCGCCGTTCGAGGTTCGGCACGATGCCCTCGAAGCGGTGCTTGCGGGTGACCGCGCCGCTGGCGCCGGTCACGTAGCGGAAACTGATCTGCTCGTCGCCGGAGCCGTACAGCACGTGCTGACGCGTCGCTTCCGGCAGGTCGATCCACGGCGTGTCGACGTCGAACGCGTAGTGCTTCGCCAGCGACAGGATCAGCTGGAAATAATACTGGTTGCGCCGATCCCAGCCGCGCACCGCGCCGGCGGCGAGGCTGAGCTGCGGATTGATGACCACGCGCGCCGGATCGAAGAACTGGGTGATGCCGAGGCCGTCGCACGCCGGGCAGGCGCCGACCGGCGAGTTGAACGAGAACAGGCGCGGTTCGAGCTCGGGCAGCGAGTAATCGCAGACCGGGCACGAGAAGCGCGACGAGAACGTGACTTCGGCGGCCTTCGCGGCGTCGAGATCGACGATGACTGCGATGCCTTCGCCGAGGCGCAGCGCCGTCTCGAACGACTCGGCCAGGCGCTGCTTGATATCGGGCTTGGGGCGAAAGCGGTCGATGACGACTTCAATGGTGTGCTTCTGGCGCAGTGCGAGCGGCGGCACTGCATCGAGTTCATGCACGTGGCCGTCGACGCGAACGCGCACGAAGCCCTGCGCGCGCAGCTGCTCGAACACCTGTACGTGCTCGCCCTTGCGTTCGCGCACGATCGGCGCGATCAGCATGAAACGCTTTTCCGGATCGAGCGCCAGGGTCGCATCGACCATCTGGCTGACCGTCTGCGCCTGCAACGGAATGCCGTGGTCCGGGCAGCGCGGTGCGCCGACGCGCGCGAACAACAGGCGCAGGTAGTCGTAGATTTCGGTGATCGTGCCGACCGTCGAGCGCGGGTTGTGCGAGGTCGCCTTCTGCTCGATCGCGATCGCCGGCGACAGGCCTTCGATGTGGTCTACGTCGGGTTTCTCCATGACCGACAGGAACTGTCGCGCGTACGTGGACAACGATTCGACGTAGCGGCGCTGGCCCTCGGCATAGATCGTGTCGAACGCGAGCGAGGACTTGCCGGAACCGGACAACCCGGTGATCACGATCAGCTTGTCGCGCGGCAGATCGAGATCGATGTTCTTGAGATTGTGCGTGCGCGCGCCGCGGATGCGGATCGTAGCCATGCCGCCACAGATGGGGGGAAACGATCACTATAACAACCGCGGGTGCAGCACAAATGCAAGATCCACACGCTGTTCCTTCCCCTGCGCAGCGGGGGAAGGTGCCGAAGGCGGATGGGGGCGCTTTTCCCCGGAGCGATTTCGCGCCATCAGGCAAGAGCGCCCCCTTCCGCCCTGCCGGGCACCTTCCCCCGCTGCGCAGGGGAAGGAACAGCAAGCATTGGGCGCCCATGCGGTTCTTTCGTGTTGTTGCCTTGCCGCGCGGATATGGTTAAAATCCGCGGTTCTTTATCGGCCAAGTGCCGGAAAAGAGGGCTGTTTCCAGAATAACTACAGAGGCATGGCCATGTACGCTGTCATTGTCACCGGCGGTCGTCAGTACCGCGTGGCGCAGGGGGAGACCCTGCGCGTCGAAAAACTCGTTGCCGATGTCGGCGCCGAGGTCAAGCTGGACCAGGTCCTGATGGTCGGCGAAGGCGAGGGCGTCACCGTCGGCGCACCGCTGGTCGCGGGCGCTCTGGTCACGGCCAAGGTCGTTTCGCACGGCCGCGGGGACAAGATCCGCATTGTCAAATTCCGTCGCCGCAAGCACTTCCGCAAGGAAACCGGTCACCGGCAGCATTACACCGAAATCGAGATCGTCGGGATCACCGGCGCATCGGGCAGGAAGGAGTAAGTCATGGCACACAAGAAGGCAGGCGGCTCCACCCGCAACGGTCGCGACTCCAACCCGAAGTATCTGGGCGTCAAGGTGTACGGCGGCCAGGCTGTCGAAGCCGGCAACATCATCATTCGCCAGCGCGGCACCCGTTTCCATCCGGGCACCGGCGTCGGCCTCGGCCGCGACCACACGATCTTCGCGATCGTCGACGGCAAGGTCGAGTTCAAGGTCAAGGGCGTCAATGCGCGCAAGATGGTCAATGTGATTCCGGCCTGATCCGGCGCTGACGCTTCACGAAGAGCCCCGCCGCGTGCGGGGCTTTTCGTTTCAGAGGCCGGGCAGGACTGTCGGGATACGCGGTCGACAGGTTATTGCCGCCGCACCGCCTCACTGCCGCTATTCTTCACCGACACCGTTCCCCCCGGTCACGATTGCAGCGGCCTCCAAATCCCCGTCCCATTCGATGACATTCGGCGACGTAGGCATCTTCCAGGGCCATGCCGGCAGCGGCGGCAACGGCTGCGTCAGTTTCCGGCGCGAGAAATTCATCCCGTTCGGCGGTCCCGATGGCGGCGACGGCGGTGGCGGCGGCAGCGTCTGGCTGGTCGCCGACGAGGGCATCAATACCCTGATCGATTTCCGCCACCAGCGCATCTATCGCGCGCAGCGTGGCGAGAACGGCATGGGCCGGCAGATGGCCGGCAAGGGCGGCGAGGACACGCTGGTACGCGTTCCGGTCGGGACCGTGATCATCAATACCGCCACGGACGAGGAAATCGGCGATCTGACCACGCACGGCCAGCGTCTGCTGGTCGCGCAGGGCGGCCACGGCGGACAGGGCAATATCCATTTCAAGAGTTCGGTGAATCGCTCGCCGCGCAAGGCGGTACCGGGCAGCGCGGGCGAGGAGCGCGAGCTCAAGCTCGAACTCAAGGTGCTTGCCGACGTCGGCCTGCTAGGCTTCCCGAACGCCGGCAAGTCGACCTTGATCCGCGCGGTCTCCGCGGCGACACCGAAGGTTGCCGACTATCCGTTCACGACCCTGCAGCCGCACCTCGGCGTGGTCCGGATCGAGACCGACCGCAGCTTCGTGATCGCGGACATCCCGGGCCTGATCGAAGGCGCCGCGGACGGCGCAGGTCTCGGCATCCAGTTCCTGAAACATGTCGCGCGCACGCGGCTGCTGCTGCACGTGGTCGACATCGCACCGCTGGACGGCATCACCGATCCGGTCGCCGAGATCCGCGCGATCGAGAACGAGCTCAAGGGTTTCGATCCGAAACTCCTGAAGCGGCCGCGCTGGCTGGTGTTCAACAAGATGGACCTGCTCACGCCGGAAGAGCGCGAGCGGACCGCCAGGGCGATCGTGCGCAAGCTGAAATGGAAGCAGCCCTGGTATCTGGTCTCGGCAATCGCGCGCGAGGGCACGTGGCCGGTGTGCCTTGACATCCAGCGCTTCTTCGACGAACAGAAGCGTAGCGCGGCCGAGTCCGCGGAGCAGGGCGCGTGAGAGCGTGTGAAAAAAGCGATGGGCCGGCACCGGGCTGGGCATTTCCTTCCCCTGCACAGCGGGGGAAGGTGCCGAAGGCGGATGGGGGCGCTCTTGATCCAGCTTTCGAGCGGGGAAAGCGCCCCCTTCAGCCCTCCGGGCAGCTTCCCCCGCTGCGCAGGGGAAGCGAAAGCAATTTTTCACAGGCTCTGAGGTCAGTCGGTATCGGTCCGGCTCCAGCAAAAAAGCCGGCTTGCGCCGGCTTTTTCGGGACTTGCGAACCGCGCTCAGGCCAGCGCGCGGATATGCGCAGTCAGACGGCTCTTGTGGCGCGAGGCCTTGTTCTTGTGGATCAGGCCGCGTGCGGCATAGCGATCCATGACCGGCTCGGCGATCTTGAACGCCGCTTCGGCTTTGGACTTGTCCTTCGCCTCAATCGCCTTGACGACGTTCTTGATCGCGGTGCGAACCATCGAACGCGCACTGGCGTTGCGCTGGCGGTGCTGCTCGGACTGGCGCGCACGCTTCTTCGCGGACTTGATGTTGGCCAAGGGGAAACTCCAGTAAACGGGTTTGGTAAAAGACTCTCAATTATGCGGGCAGGAAGCAGGCACGTCAAACCGGAGACGGCCAGTGGCCGGAAGCCGGAAGCCGATAGCCGGAGGGCAGCCGCTGCGTTCCGGCATTCCGGGCGCAGCTTTGCCGGCCACCGGTCGCCGGCCACCGGTTACCGGTTCCCGGCTTCCGGCTCCAGGGGCGTCCGCACATGAACCGCCCGAGCCTGCTGCGCTCGATGCTGAGCTTCAGCGGCGGCACGTTCGTCTCGCGTATTCTCGGCCTCGTGCGCGAGATGGTCATCGCCTACGCGTTCGGCGCGAATGCGACGACCGACGCGTTCTGGGTCGCGTTCCGCGTGCCGAATTTCCTGCGCCGGCTGTTCGCGGAAGGCTCGTTCTCGGTCGCGTTCGTGCCGGTGCTGACCGAGTTCAAGGAAACCCGCAGCCACGCCGAGTTGAAGGAACTGATCGCGCGCATGTCCGGTACGCTCGGCGCGATCCTGTTCGTGGTCACCGCGCTCGGCATGCTCGGCGCGGCCTGGATCACCGGCGCGTTTGCGCCGGGTTCGATCGACGAGCCGGTCAAGTTCGCGCTGACCACCGACCTGCTGCGCGTGATGTTCCCGTTCCTGCTGTTCGTGTCGCTGACTGCGCTGGCCGGCGGCGTGCTCAACAGCTTCCACAAATTCATGCTGCCGGCGTTGACGCCGGTGATCATGAACCTGTGCATGATCGGCGCCGCGTTGTGGATGGCGCCGCGTCTGCATACGCCGATCATGTCGCTGGGTTGGGCGATCCTTGCCGCCGGTGTCCTGCAGCTGCTGGTGCAGCTTCCGGCGCTGCGCGGCCTTGATCTGCTCGCGCTGCCGCGCTGGGGCTGGCGTCATCCGGGCGTGCGCCGCGTGCTCACCCTGATGATTCCGACCTTGTTCGGCTCATCGGTCGCGCAAATCAATCTGCTGCTCGACACCGTGATCGCCTCGTACCTGATCACCGGGTCGCAGAGCTGGCTGGCGCAGACCGATCGTCTGCTCGAATTCCCACTCGGCATCTTCGGCGTCGCGCTCGGCACCGTTATCCTGCCCTCGCTGTCGCGGCATCACGTGACCACCGATCGCGATGGATTTTCCAAGGCACTCGACTGGGGCCTGCGCACCGCGTTGCTGATCGCGGTGCCGGCGATGCTGGCGCTGGTACTGCTCGCCCAGCCGATTCTCGCCACCTTGTTCCAGCACGGCAAATACACCGCGCACGACGTCCAGATGGCCGCGCTGTCACTGTCCGCGTTGTCGTTCGGGCTGCCCGCGTTCGCGCTGGTCAAGGTGGTCGCACCCGCGTTCTACGCGCGTCAGGACACCAGGACGCCGGTCCACGCGGGCATCGTCGCGATGATCGCGAACATGCTGATGAACGTGCTTTTCGTCGGTGCGCTGTTTTATTTCTGGCATCGCCCCGAGGATATCGGTGACGGCTGGCTGGCCGCAATCGCGCGCGTGCCGGGCCTGCACATGGGCCTGGCGCTGGCCAGCGCGCTTGCGAGTTATCTCAATCTGACCCAGCTCTGGCTCGCGCTGCGTCGCGACGGCATCTATGTCAGCCAGCCCGGCTGGGCGTTGCACTTGCTGCGCCTTGCCGGGGCGTGTCTCGCGATGGTCGGCGTCCTGCTGGTTGGGCTGTGGTTCTGGCACGACTGGAGCGCATGGCCGTTCGGCACGCGTGCGATCCGGCTGGGCATTCTGGTTACGACCGGTGGCGCGACCTTCGTCGCCGCATTGTTCGCCTGCGGCTTTCGTCTGCGCGACCTGCGCGCGCAATAAGCGCTGGGGCGAGTCGGCGCGGCACGGTCGTGAATCCGTAGGAGCCCACCCTGTGGGCGATCACGCCGCCAATGATTGCCGCGACGTTCGCGCACAGGGTGTGCTCCTGCGGAAGCCTGCTGTCCCGCTCACAACGTCCCCGCGGGGCCACGCATGGTGCGGCGCAGCGGCTATACTTTCGGGATGAGTTTGCTTTTCCGGGATACCGCGGGGCCGCGACTGGCTCCGGGCGGCAGCGTCGTGTGCGTGGGAGCGTTCGATGGCGTGCACCTCGGCCATCGCGCGCTGCTTGCGCGGGTGCGCGAGCGCGCGACGGAACGCGCACTCGCGGCGTGCGCGATCAGCTTCGAACCGATCCCGCGCGAGTTCTTCGCGCGCGGAACGCCGGTGCCGCGGCTGGCCAGCGTGCGCGAGAAGATCGAAAGCATCGTCGCCGCCGGCATGTCGAGCCTTTTGCTGCTGCGCTTCGATGCCGCCCTGGCCGGCATGCCGGCGGAGGCATTCATCGAGGATGTGCTGATCGGCCGCGCGGATGCGCGCGAGATCTGGGTGGGCGCGGATTTCCGTTTCGGTCACGACCGTCGTGGCGACGTCGCGCTGCTGCGCGCAGCCGGCGAGCGGCGTGGCTTTGCGGTCTCGGTGATGCCGGACGTCGAGGTCGGCGGCGAACGCATCAGCAGCAGCGGCATCCGCGCACATCTGGCCGCCGGTGAATTCGATGCGGCGGCGCGTCTGCTGGGTCGGCGTTTCACGATCGGCGGCCATGTCGTGCGCGGCCGGCAACTCGGGCGCAAGCTGGGTTATCCGACCGCGAACATCCGCCTCGGCCGACGCACCTCACCGGTCGGCGGTATCTTTGCGGTGCGCGTGCACGGCATCGATACGCAGCCGATGCCCGGTGTCGCGAGTCTCGGCGTGCGGCCGACGATCGCGCCTTCCGGCGCGGCCACCGCCGAGCCGCTGCTCGAAGCGCATCTGTTCGATTTCGACGGCGATTTGTATGGCCGCCGCATCGAGGTGGAATTCGTGCAGAAGTTGCGCGACGAGGAAAAGTTCGACGATCTGGACGCGATGGTGCGACAGATCGATCGCGATGCACAGGAAGCGAAGGAAATTCTTGGCGTGCTCCCCATGACTTCGTCATTCCGGCGTACGCCGGGATCCAGTGCGTTGCGGTTTGGTTGAAGGCGCTGGACCCCGGCGTGCGCCGGCGCGGCGAGCTTTTTTTAAACGATTCCCGATCCCGGTTCCACTCCATGTCCATCGACTACAAAGACACCATCAACCTGCCGAAAACCGGCTTCGCAATGAAGGCGGATCTCGCCAGGCGCGAACCCGGCATGCTGGCCGAATGGGACAAGACCGATCGATACGCTGCGATCCAGCGCCATGTCGCGGGCCGCGAGCACGCGTTCATCCTGCACGACGGGCCGCCGTACGCGAACGGCGTGATCCATATCGGCCATGCGGTCAACAAGATCCTGAAGGACATCGTCGTCAAGTCGAAGTTGCTGGCCGGATTGCGCTCGCCGTACGTGCCCGGTTGGGATTGCCATGGTCTGCCGATCGAGATCGCGGTCGAGAAGGAAGTCGGCAAGGTCGGCCAGAAAGTCGATGCAGCGACGTTTCGTGCGAAGTGCCGCGAGTACGCGGCGAAGCAGATCGACCTGCAGCGCGCCGACTTCAAACGCCTCGGCGTGCTCGGCGATTGGGAAAATCCCTATCGCACGATGGATTTCAGGTACGAGGCGGACATGCTGCGTGCGCTGGCTAGGATCCACGCGAACGGCCATGTCGTGCGCGGGTTCAAGCCGGTGCACTGGTGCTTCGACTGCGGTTCGGCGCTGGCCGAAGCCGAGATCGAATATGCGGACAAACAGTCGCCGGCGATCGACGTCGCCTACGACGCAATCGACCCGCCGGCGCTGGCGGCGAAATTCGGGGTGACGGTCCGCGCCGACGACATCGTCGCAGTGCCGATCTGGACGACCACGCCTTGGACGCTGCCGGCCAGCGTTGCGGTGACACTCGGGCCGGACCTCGACTACGTGCTGGTCGAAGGCCCCGCGCGCGGCGGCAAGCGCGTCCTGCTGGTGCTTGCCGAGGCGTTGGCCGCAGGCGCGCTGGCGCGCTACGGTGTCGACAGCGTCGCCGTGCTCGGTCACGCGAAAGGCGCTGCCCTTGCGTCCCTTCCCCCGCTCGCGGGGGAAGGTGCCGAAGGCGACGGGCTGGGCGGAGCGGGAGGCTTGAAGCATCCGTTCTACGACCGCGACATCCCGATCATCCTCGGCGACCACGTCTCCGCCGAGGAGGGCACCGGCGCCGTGCACACCGCGCCCGGGCATGGCGTCGAGGATTTCGCGGTCGGTCAGAAATATGGATTGGTGGAAAAGTATCCTGCAGCCGTCTTGAATCCGGTCGGCGGCAACGGTGTTTATCTGCCGGGTACGCCGATCTTCGAGGGCCAGTACATCTGGAAGGCGAACGACGCGATCGTAGCCCTGCTCGGCGAGCGCGGCGTGCTGCTCGCATCGTCGAAGATCAGCCACAGCTATCCGCACTGCTGGCGCCACAAGACCCCGGTCGCGTTCCGCACCACGCCGCAGTGGTTCATCGGCATGGAAACCGCCGGGCTGCGCGAGGCGGCGCTGAAATCCGTGCGCGACGACGTCGACTGGTATCCGGCCTGGGGCGAGGAACGCATCACCGGCATGGTCGCCGGCCGCCCGGACTGGTGCATCTCGCGCCAGCGCACCTGGGGCGTGCCGATCGCGCTGTTCGTCGACAAGGTCGATCACACGCCGCATCCACGCAGCGTCGAGCTGATGGAGCAGGTCGCGCAGCGCGTCGGCAAGGACGGTGTCGACGCGTGGTATGCGCTGGATCCCGCCGAGCTGCTCGGCGCCGAGGCGAAGGACTACGAGAAGGTCGTCGACATCCTCGACGTCTGGTTCGACTCCGGCGTCACCCACTACTGCGTGCTCGACCAGCGCACCGAACTCGCCAGAAAACCGGGCGACCAGGTCATGTATCTCGAAGGCTCGGACCAGCATCGCGGCTGGTTCCAGTCCTCGCTGCTGACCGCGACCGCGATGCACGGTCGCGCACCCTACGATGTGGTGCTGACGCATGGGTTTGCGGTCGATGCGCAGGGGCGCAAGATGTCGAAGTCGCTCGGCAACGTGGTCGCGCCGCAGAAAGTCGTCGATGCGCTGGGCGCCGACGTGTTGCGCCTTTGGGTCGCCTCGACCGATTACCGCAACGAGATGAGCGTGTCGGACGAGATCCTGAGGCGCGTGGCGGATTCGTACCGCCGCATCCGCAACACTGCGCGCTTCCTGCTCGGCAACCTGGATGGCTTCGATCCAGCGCAACACCTGCTGCCGGTGGAGCAATGTCTGCTGCTCGACCAGTGGGCGGTGCAGCAGGCGTACGACGTGCAGCAGGCGGTGATCGCCGCGTATGCGCGCCACGACTTTCCGGAGATCGTCGCGCGCGTGCAGAATTTCTGCACCAACGAACTGGGTTCGCTGTACCTCGACATCACCAAGGACCGTCTGTACACGATGCAGGCGGACAGCGCCGGCCGGCGCAGCGCGCAGAGCGCGATGTATCGCATCGTCGAGGCACTGGTGCGCTGGATCGCGCCGGTCCTTTCGTTCACGGCCGAGGAAATCTGGCCGTTGATTCCCGGCAAGCGCGGCGAATCGGTGTTGTTCGAGACCTGGTACGACGGGCTCGCGGCGATGCAGGCCACGCCGCAGCAGCGCAGCTGGTGGGCCGACCTGCTGTCGATCCGTGCGGGCGCGTCGCGGCTGCTCGAAGGAATGCGCGGCGCGGGTGCGATCGGCGCTTCGCTGCAGGCCGACGTCGTCGTCCATGCGGATGCCGCGACGCGCGCGCGCTATGCCGAAGTCGCCGACGAGCTGCGGTTCTTTTTCATCACCTCGAATCTCGCGTTGGCGGATCTCGCCGTGCGCCCGGATCCGACCGAGCGTACCGACGTGCAGGGTGTCGAGATCGAAGGCGCCGAAGTCTGGGTCGCCGCGAAGCCCAGCGACGCGCTGAAATGCATCCGCTGCTGGCACTATCGAGCGGATGTCGGCACGCACGCAGAGCATCCGGAGATCTGCGGGCGCTGCGTGGAGAATGTCGACGGCGACGGCGAAGTCAGGCGGTGGTTCTGACGGCAAGCAGTTGTGTCGTCATCCCGGCGTAGGCCGGGATCCACTTTTTGCCTCTCCAAGCAAGATCAAGATGGATTCCGGCCTTCGCCGGAATGACGAGCGGAAAAGGCCGACAGCTCGATGTATACAAAACCCAACGCGCTTCCAAGCAAGATCAAAATGGATCCCGGCCTGCGCCGGGATGACGAGCAAAAGCGAATATCGTCAATGATCCAAAAACCCAACGCGCTGCCGTGGCTGCTGCTTTCGCTGCTCGTGATCGCGCTCGACCAGCTGACCAAGCACGTCGCGCTCACCGAATTGCAGCCGTATGCGCCGCATGCGGTGATCCCCGGCTTGCTGAACTGGACTTTGGCATTCAATACCGGTGCAGCTTTCAGTTTCCTCGCCGGCGCGGATGGCTGGCAGCGCTGGCTGTTCACGGTGCTCGCGATCGGCGTGAGCCTGCTGCTTGGATTCTGGTTGTCGAGCACGCCGCGGCGCGACTGGCGCAACGCGATGCCGCTCGCGTTGATCATCGGCGGCGCGCTCGGAAACCTGATCGATCGCCTGCGCTTTGGTCATGTCACCGATTTCATCCAGGTCTACCATCACGACTGGGCGTTCCCGGCGTTCAACATCGCCGATTCGGCGATCTCGATCGGCGCGGTCATGCTGATCCTGTTTGGGGTTCTTTCCAGCCGTCGTCCGTGACGGCGAGAATCAGGAAGCGGCCATCCACGGCCGCACTTCTCAAGAGAGCGTCTATAATCCTGTCTATGGATGTCCTGCTCGCCAACCCGCGTGGATTCTGTGCCGGCGTCGATCGCGCGATCGAGATCGTCGAGCGCGCGCTGGAGACGTTCGGCGCACCGATCTATGTGCGCCATGAAGTCGTGCACAACCGCTTCGTCGTCGACAAGCTGCGTGCGCAGGGCGCGGTGTTCGTCGACGAACTCGCCGAGGTGCCGGATGGCTCCACGGTGATCTTCAGCGCGCACGGCGTGTCGCAAGCGGTGCGCTTTGAGGCCGCCGAGCGCGGCCTCAGCGTATTCGACGCGACCTGTCCGCTGGTCACCAAGGTGCACATGGAGGTCGCGCGCCACGGCAAGGCCGGGCGCGACGTCGTGCTGATCGGCCACGCCGGCCATCCCGAAGTCGAGGGCACAATGGGGCAGTGGGACCCGGCCAACTCAGGCGCGATCCATCTGGTCGAGACCCCCGAGTGCGTCGCGCATCTCGCGCCGCGCAATCCGCAACAGATCGCATTCGCGACCCAGACCACGTTGTCGATCGACGACACGCGCGCGGTCATCGAGGCGCTCCAGCAGCGTTTCCCGGCGATCGTCGGCCCGCGCCACGACGACATCTGCTACGCGACGCAGAACCGCCAGGACGCGGTGCGCAAGCTCGGCCAGCAATGCGACCTGGTGCTGGTCGTCGGTTCGCCGAACAGCTCGAATTCAAACCGCCTGCGCGAGCTCGCCGAGAAACAGGGCGTGCCGGCCTACCTGATCGACGGCGCCGCCGACATCCGGCCCGAATGGATCGAAGGCCGCACCCGCATCGGCGTCACCGCCGGCGCGTCGGCGCCCGAGAGCCTGGTCCGCGAAGTCATCGCGCGCCTGCGCGAAGCCGGCGCAACCGGCGTGCGCGAGCTCGAAGGCGAGCCGGAAAACGTGACCTTCGCGCTGCCGAAGGAATTGCGCTTGCGCGTGGTGGCGTAGCGCGCATTCGCGCCGGTCCGCCGCTCGTCCGGCAATTCCTACCATGTGCCCGCACCTGCTTGTCCGGCCGGCGCACGCTGCGTAGGTTACGGTCGGTCAAGGGGTTTTGCCGGGGAAGCCGAATGTCGGACACGAATGCCGCAGCTGCGACGATGCGCCGCCAGGCCAGCGGTTTCACGCTGGTCGAACTGCTCATCACGATCGCGGTCGTCGCG
>JBIODY010000002.1:0-26162 GCA_044445505.1 Lysobacterales bacterium | reverse complement strand
CCCGGCAAGAGCAGGCGGCGATGATCGCGCGCCCACATCCAGCAGCGAGTCTGGAGATTCCCGACTTCTTTTCTTTGAACGTCCGCCTTGGATCGAATGTCGTCCAAAGGCGATGGTTTGATTGTTCGATATCGTCGCGCGATGTGTACTGGTCGGAACCGTAATCGTGGCCATCCAGTCAGCGAACCGGCCCTACCCTGCATCCAACTCCTGCCATCGCGCATACGCAGCATCCAGCTCGATCTGCAACGCCGCCAGCTCGTTGGTGAGCGCGACGATCGCGGTGCTGTCCTGCTGGTAGAACGTCGGTTCCTGCATCTTCGCGCCGAGTCCGGCGATGCGCATTTCCAGCGTCTCGATCTTCTGCGGCAGCGCTTCGAGTTCGCGCGCATCCTTGTAGTTGAGCTTGCGCTTTGCGGGTGCTGACGCTGGTTGCACGGACGCTGCTGTCGGCGCCGCCGCGCGTTCGAGTGTCTTGCGTAGGGCCGCGGCGGCGGCCGACTGGCGTTGCCAATCGCTGTAGCCGCCGACGTATTCGCCGACGCGGCCGTCGCCTTCGAGGCTGAGCGTGCTGGTCACCACGTTGTCGAGGAACTCGCGATCGTGCGAGACCAGCAGCAGCGTGCCGGCGTAACTCGCGAGCAATTCTTCCAGCAGTTCCAGCGTCTCGATGTCGAGGTCGTTGGTCGGTTCGTCCATCACCAGCAGGTTCGACGGCTTGGCGAACAGTTTCGCCAGCAGCAGGCGGTTGCGTTCGCCGCCGGACAACGCGGTGATCGGCGCACGCGCGCGTTCGGGCGAGAACAGGAAATCCTGCAGGTAGCCGAGCGCGTGTTTGCGCGCACCGTTGATCTGGATGAACTCGGCACCTTCGGAGACGTTGTCGAGCGCGCTCAAGTCATCGCGCAGGTGCGTGCGGTGCTGGTCGAAATACGCGACCTCCAGATTGGTGCCGAGGCGCACTTCGCCCACCTGCGGCGCGAGTTCGCCGAGCAGCAGTTTCAATAGCGTGGTCTTGCCGGAGCCATTCGCGCCGATCAGGCCGATGCGGTCGCCGCGCTGGATGGTGGTCGTGAGGCCGTCGACGATGACGCGCTCGCCGAAGGCGAAGCGGATCTTGTCGACGTCGATGACGCGGCGCCCCGATGAGCCGGCTACGCCGACCTGCAGTTTCGCATTGCCACCGAGCTCGCGTCGCTGCGCGCGTTCGCGGCGCATCGCCTGCAATGCGCGCACGCGGCCCTCATTGCGCGTGCGCCGCGCCTTGATGCCCTGGCGGATCCACACTTCTTCCTGCGCCAGCTTCTTGTCGAACAGCGTGCTCGCCTGCGCTTCGGCGTGCAGGCGCTCCTCGCGCCGGCGCAGGTAGTTGTCGTAGTCGCCGGGCCAGCTGGTGACCTGGCCGCGGTCGATCTCGACGATGCGTGTCGCCAGCGCGCGCAGGAAACGCCGATCATGGGTGACGAAGATCACGCTGCCGGCAAAATCGAGCAGCATTTTTTCCAGCCACGCAATCGCTTCGATATCGAGATGGTTGGTCGGCTCGTCGAGCAGCAGGATGTCCGGATCGAGTACCAGCGCGCGTGCAAGCAGCACGCGACGCTTCATACCGCCGGAGAGCGCGGAGAACTCGGTGTCTTCGGGCAATTCCAGCCGCGCCAGCACCTGGGTCACGCGCTGATCGAGGTTCCAGCCATGCTCGGCATCGATGCGCGCCTGCACCGCCGACATCGCCTCGTGCGCGCCGGGTTCGTCGAGGTGATGGGTGAGCCGATGGAACTCGGCCAGCCATGCGCCCAGGTGACCCAGCGCGCCGGCGACGACATCGAAGATGGTGCCGTCCATGCCGCGCGGCACTTCCTGCGCCAGCTTGGCGATGCGCACACCACTCTGCACGCGTACCTCGCCGTCATCGGGGCGGATTTCGCCGGCGATCAATTTCATCAGCGTGGATTTGCCGGCGCCGTTGCGGCCGACGATGCACACACGCTCGCCGCGTTCGATCGCCAAGTCGACCTGTTCGAGCAGCAGCGGACCTCCGACCGAATAGTCGAGGTTGACGAGATTGACCAGGGACATGCGCGGATGAGACTCGGGATCGCGGCGCGTATTGTGCCTCGAATACCCGCGTTCCCGCGAAATCGTCAGGCCCTCCCCGGGTCGTGTGGTCGGTTTGTGGGAGGGACTTCAGTCCCGATGCATTTCCACCAGAAGCATCGGGACTGAAGTCCCTCCCACAAGATCCGCTGCCGTGCGCATCACGCCGCCCAAACGCGCATTTCTCCGCTACGCGCAGCCAGCGCGCGCTCGACGACCTCCCAGCCCGCGTCCGCGCGATGCGCCTGTTCGCTGAGCACGCGTCGGTAGGCGCGCGCGCCGGGCAGGCCCTGATACAGGCCGAGGATATGCCGGCTGATGTGCTGCAGGCGATCGCCGCGCGCGAGATGCGCCTCCGCGTACGGACGCAGCCGCGCGAGCACGTCGTCGCGATCCGGCAGCGGCGTGCCATGCAGCGCACGTTCGATTTCCGCGAGCCGGTACGGTTCGTGGTACGCGGTGCGCCCCAGCATCACCCCATCGACATGGCGCAGGTGCTCGTGGGTTGCCGCGATCGTCGTGATGCCGCCATTGATGACGATCGCGAGCCGCGGATGCTCATCCTTGAGCCGGTACACACGCTCGTAGTTGAGCGGCGGCACCTCGCGGTTCTCCTTCGGCGAAAGGCCTTTCAGCCATGCCTTGCGCGCGTGCACGACGAACACGTCGCAACCGGCCATGTGCACCCGCTCCACGAACTCGGCCAGATCCGCGTCTTCGTCCTGCTCATCCACACCGATCCTGCACTTCACGGTGACCTCGGTGCGCGACTGCGCGACCGCCGCACGCATTGCCGCGACGCATTCGGCGACCAGCCCGGACTCGCGCATCAGGCAGGCGCCGAAACGCCCGGACTGCACCCGATCCGACGGACAACCGACATTGAGATTGATCTCGTCGTAACCGAGTTCGGCGCCGATGCGCGCCGCCTGCGCCAGCTCATCGGGTTCGGAACCGCCGAGCTGCAACGCGAGCGGATGCTCGGCCGCATCGAAACCGAGCAGGCGCGCACGATCGCCGTGAATGATCGCTGACGCGGTAACCATTTCCGTATATAGGCGCGCATGCGGTGACAGCAGACGATGGAAGAATCGGCAGTGCCGATCGGTCCAGTCCATCATCGGGGCAACGCAGAGTCGATGCGTCATGTCATTCATTACCCTGGGTTTCCGGCCTTCTGTCGGTCCGATAACCCGCTGCAGCGACTGCCAAACTCACCATCGAGCGAATACTACTGGGCGCGCCCGCAATCGAAGGCGCGTTGTCGGAGGTCGGCAGCGCAGCTTGGCAGCGCAGACGCAGTGCACACAAGATCGCCTCGAATTCTGCCGGGACGTGGCGGCCGCTGCGAGCCGAAGCGGTCCCTCGGCGATGTCCGCTTTCCAGACCCTGCCTGCCAGGGTACTTCAGAAGCGCGCGCTTTCCAGCGGTCGCTCACGATGCATCAGCGCCCATTCGGAGTGCTCGGCCAGTGCGGCGTCACCGAGTGCGCGCAGGATCTCACGCTGGTCTCCGGCACCCGGCGTGGTATCCAGTTTCGCGCGCGCATTGAGGAAAATGTCGAACATGTAGCGATACTGCTTGCTCAGTTCCTTGTCACCCTTGCGATAGGCGTACGACTCGCGCGCTGCGGCGACGATTGCCAGCACACCCATCGCCGACACCAGCAGGTTGGTGTTGTCACTGCCGAGTTGACGCTGGAACAACGCCAGGAATACGCCAATGGAGATGCTCAGCCACAGGCATGCGAGCCCCAGGCCTCGTGTGAGGCGATGCATGCGGCTGCGATGCCTGGTCTTGCGCGCGTAGTAATCGAGCTGGCCACCGCGTCCGGACGCGCCGACCCAGTCGCTGATGACCGTCGCCAGTGTGGCATCGGATACTGGCGCATCGTCGTTGCCGTCCACGCTGGCCGCGCGCATGACATTGCGAATCCAGCCCAGCTCGATGTCCTGCTTGCGCAGGAAGTTGTCGTGCACGAACGCGCTGGAACCGGTTTCGACGACGCCGGCGCGGCGCCACCACCGCTGGACGCGCAAACCCTCGGCCAGCGCACGATAATCGACGTATTTGCGGTGCCAGTCGCGTCGGCGTGCCAGCCATGCCAGCAGCACTCCCGCTCCGAACAGGGCGATGAACACATAGATTCCGTAGAACTGGAACGGCAGGTCGGAAGGCAGGTCGGAATAACAGACGAACGCAATACCCGTCAGCGCCGCGAGGACATGCGTGCTGCGCATCGCCCACAGCACGCGTCGCTGGAAGTGGATAGCCAGACCATCGGCGGATGAAAACAATTTGTCCAGGATATCGCCGCGGGCGGGATCGGTATCGCTTCCGGAAGCTGTCGCACCGAACAGGATTTCGCCTGCGAAGGCACGTTGATCCAGGTTGAATTCCTGCATGCGCACGAACATGTGCTGGAATTCATCCGGCATGCCAGCAGCGGTCGAACAAACGTGGTTCTGGCTGATCCAGCGCGTCTGCAAAGGCACGAGCGAAGGCAACGGCGGTTGCATCGCCTCGTTGCCGTTCGTGCGCGAACAGACGATGTGGTAGACGATGCTTTCGTCGACGCTGTCCAATGCCGCGCGCGCGCCGCGGCGGCGTTCGATCAGGCCCGGCATGATCCCGTGGAGTGCGTAGCGAACGACTTGCGCAGTGCCGCCGAGCCGATCCGATTCGTGGCCGTCCCACAAGGCCAGCAGAATGTGGCTGTGGCTGGCGACGAACACCCCGGCCTGCGCATACTGGCGATCGCGCGCTTCGCCGTGGACGGCAATGTCTGCGAGCGTATTGCCGCGCACCAGCGGCAGTTGCACGACTTCGGCGCGTTGGCACAGTTCGGTAAACGCGCCGCGACTTGCGGCATCAGTGAAATCCTCGATGTACGACTCCGCAGCCAGCGGCAACGGCGCGATCAACCGCGCACCGGCGGCGAGCGCTTCATGCGCGACCAGTTGATCGCCACCTTCGGCCAGCGCGGAGAGCGCGACCAGCGGCAGCTCGGGAAACGCACGTTTGATTCGTGCGAAGAAATCGCGAACAAGCTGTCGGATCGCTTCGGTCTCGCTCGCGGCAAGATTGCGATGGCTGGTGACGCCCACCACGAGGGGTGTGTCCGCAAGCCGAGCCGGTGCGCTCAACCGGATGCTTCCTTTCGCTCCAGCATGGTGCGACACCCGGTGATTCAACCGTGCTTCGCTGCGCGCGCGGCCGCGATCAGCCCGGATACTTCGCGCATTGCCGCCATCCGCTGTGCCTCTGCCGATGCGCCGTCGATCAGCTTGGCCGCATCGTTCAATGCAGCTTCGCGTTTTGCTCGGTCGCTATCCACGGCGTAGGCAAGCGCACTGACGTACAGCGCATACGCATAGTCGTGCCGGAACGTGGTGCCCTGCGCGCCCGCCTGCTGCTCTTTCCCGTAGTAGTCCAAGGCAGGTTGCAGGATCTTTTGCGCTTCATCGGGCCGGCTTTGCATCGTGATCGCGCGGGCGAGAACGGATTGAGCCCTGGATGTCCTGATTTTCGGGTCGGCGTCCGACGTCGCATTCGATGGCACAGCCAGCCAGCGACGTGCCAGCGCTTCGGCTTGGGCGTACCGGCCGAGTCGAACGGCTGCGGCGGATGCGGTGGCGAGATTGCCGACCAGCATGTTGTCTCTCATGATGACGGACGCCACGTTGTCGGCAGACAGCTTGACCGCATCGACGCGATCGATCACCGCAGTGGCATGGGTCAATGCCGCCTGCGCCGCGCCTTCGATCAATTCCAACTCACTGCCCACTTCCAGGGTCGGCACGGCCAAAAGCTGGCGCCTTGGATCGCCCGGCGCGAATTGGGCGACGAGTTCGCCAACGTCGCGCACGAAGGACTGCAACGATTTGGCAGCCGCGGTCGAATCGCCGGTCTGAGCCTGCAGAAACGCGAGCCGGAGCCACTGATACCAAACTATTGGACCGAGGCTGGAGGGCCTGCGCTTGTCCTGCTCCAGCGCCAACAGGGAGTGCATCGTAGCAATGGCGTTTGCCACCTCACCGCGTTCAGCCTGCCAATTGGCAACGGCCCGCAAACTCAGTGCCCAGCGCTGCCAAGCGCCAAGATCAGAGGGATTGAAGCGGACTTCGTCCTCGCCTGCCTTGGTCGCCTTGTTTGCGTAATCGGCTGCGGACGCGGCGTCGTGCCGGCGTTCGGCCAGCGTGCCGAGCAATTCCGCGGCAAAGGTGCGGTCGGACAAGGCGTGCAGGTCGGCGGGGCGACGCGCCAGGATCTTCTCGGCCAGGTCGTACACTTCCTGCTCCAGTTTTTGCGCCTCGGCGATGCGGCCGAGCGACAGCAGGTGGCGTGCCTCGGAGTCGCCGGTATCGGCATACGACGAGGCGGCATTCAGATCCGACAGATCGAGTGCGCCGAGAGTCACCAGGACCTTGCGCGCTTCGTCGCAGGTGGCTACGGCTTTTTCCATCGGCTGGGTGAGGCTGAGGATATTCAGCGTGTCCGCGTACAGTTGCCTGACCCGGCGCGAAGCGCCGGTTTTGTCCAGCAACGGCCGCAACAGGTCGGACGAGCGAACCACGTCCGCTGTCGTACCGCGTCCCGTCATGCCCACGATTGCATTGAAACCCTCGCTGTACAAGACCAGAGCAAGCCCGTAGGTGACGGCTTCGCTCGTGTCTCCCGAGGCGCGGAGCTTTTCGAATGTCGTCTGGGCTTCACCGAAACTTTTGAAGGCAGCGTCGACATTGCCGCTCGAATTCTGCGCGACGCCTTCGCGTACCAGCGCCATCGCACGATTGATCTGTGTCTGCGACGTGACCAGTTGGGCTGGCAGACTGTCGTAATAGCCGACCGTCATGTGTGCCAGCTTGCCGAGCGTCTCAAGCCGGCCGGTCGGCTCGAGCTCCGAATAGAAATCCTCGATCAGGAAGCTGACCAGTTTCTCGGCATCGCTGCGCGATTTCTGTGCTTCGCCCTCGGCGGAGCGCGCGCGGTACATGTTGAACAAGCCGAACACCGCGCCGGCGATCGCGACCAGCATCAGCACCGCGCAGACGCCGGCGATCGTGCGCGCGCGCAGCAGCGCGCGATGGGTGGCGGCCTCGCGCTCCTGCTGGTCGGCCAGCCTGCGCTGCGCTTCGTCGCGCGCCTCGCGCTCATGGCGCAGGTTGCGGCTGGCCAGCACCACGCTGCACAGCACATCGTGGGTGAGTTCCACCCGGCGCATGTCGAGGCGTTCCTCGATGCGCAGCAGGCGTCGGTTGACCAGGATCGCGAGCGCGCCCGGTGCGGCGCCAGCCGCCACCAGGGCCCTGATCACGCGCTCTTCGGCCAGGCTCTCGCGGTAGCCGGATTCGGTCAGCAGTTCGTCTTCGATGACGCGCCGCACGCCGGCCGGCTGGTCGGCCAGCGTGCGTTCGTAGAATTCACTCAGGATGGTGTCGCGCGACCCCGCCAGCAGATCGGCGGAAATCTCGTCGCGGCCCTGGGCCTGGCGCACGGTGTTGAGTTCGCGGCAAACCAGGCTCAACAGGGATGGCTCGATCTCCGCGTTGCCCAGCTCCGAGCCGCCGGCGACGAAACGCACGATCGACTCGGCCACTTCCTGCGATACCAGTCGACCGCCCGGCTCGACCACCGCGCTCAAGGCCTGTGCGCCGTTCATGCGCGCCAGCCGCATCCGGTTCTGGGTGATCGAAGGCATGCTGCCCTTGACGCCTTCCAGATGCGCCAGGTAATCCTCGCGCAGCGCGATCAGGATGCGATAGTCGGCGCGCGCGAAATCGAAATTCCCGGCCGCTTCATCGTCGTTCTCGATCCGTGCCTCGAGCGTCGCCGGAGGACGGTTCTCGACGAGGTCGGCGAGGTCTTCGAGGAACTGCCTGGCGCGCAATCTGCCGACATCGTCGGCCTGCCCCAGCGTGAAGATCTCCTCGAACTGGTCGAAGATAAGCAGCGGCATCAGCGCGCGGCCTTCGGCATCGCGCAGCAGGTCGCCGCGATGGTGCATGAACTCCCACAACGATTCTCCCTCGATCGCGCTGCCGGGCCGCGTCCAATAGCCGGCGCCCGTCGTGGCGCGGAAAATCGCCTGCTTGATCTGTTCCGATGGCGACGGCGATTCGGGCGCGTAATCGATCCGCACGTAAACCGGGCAATAGCCTTCGGTGCGCAGCCGCGGCACGAGGCCGGCACGCAGCAGGGAGGTTTTGCCGAGACCGGACTGACCGAACAGTACCGTCAGTGCCTTGCGCTGCACGCGGCGTACGAGTTCAGCGGTTTCCTCGTCGCGGCCGTGGAAATAGGCGAGCGTTTCCTCGGAATAGGAAAACAGGCCAAGCCACGGATTTTGCGGGTCGATGGTGACCGCGGCCACGCCGCCGGTGTCGGTCGCGCTCATGAGCGACTCCCGCTGAACAGGCCCTGGAGCCGGCGCAGGAATTCCGCGGCGGGTTCTCCAGCTGGCATGCGGGCGATATGCAGCGCCTTGAACTGCTCGGGCACCAGCGCCTCGGATTCGGGCGTGTCGTCGATGCATACCGGCAGAATGAACTTGCCGCCATCGGCAATGTTGCGGGCACGATCGACGGCATAACTCCACTCGCGGCGGAAATACGCTTCGTGCCGGCGCTGGGTCGTCGCCGAAATGACCGGCAGGAAGAAACTGCAGCGTCCGATATTCGCACGGATCTTGCGGTCGTAATCGTCGCCGCTTTCGAGCCGATCGAGATCGAACCAAGTCGTCAGGCCGGCCGCGTCCAGTGCCGCCTTTAGACGCTGCACGGCAGGCAAGTCCTCGCGCGCGTAGCTGATGAAGATGGCGTTCTCGGGCATCTCGCGCGACGGCGGCATGAAACGCTGCGGGGCGCTGCCACCGTTCGACGGCAACGCCGTACGCTGGCGCGCGGACCACCGCGCATGCAATTCGGCAACGAAAGCCTCGGCACCGCCGTAGACCCGTGTGCGCACGCTGACCTGCTGCAGAAACGCCACCAGCCGCCCATCCTGCATGGTGTGGTCGTCGGCGAACACTTCACTGACATCGCGCGGATCAGACAGCCGCTTGCGCTTGGCCATGCGCAGGAAAAGCCGCGCCAGCCAGTTGGAGAAATCGCTGCCGATCAGCAGCAGATGGTTGTGCTCGAGTTCGTGAAAGAGTTTTTCCGGTGTCAGGTGTTCGGACTGCAGTGCGCAGATGAACTCCAGCATGTCCTCGTCGGAGACCACGTACGTCGGCGAGGCGGAGAGCCGACCGAGCAGGTGATACACCACCGTGCGCTGCAGCTGGCTGCGCTCAACGGGCAGATCCGCAACACGATTCGGCGCGTACGCTATGACCTCCGTATTCGGCTGACCGCCGTGACGCTCGAGATCGATTGCCTGCTCGAGCAAAGGATCGAACGTGGTGGTCACGAACAGGTCGAAATCGGTGATCTGCGCGAGTTGCCGCAGCGCCAGCGGCGGTTCGAACTGCACTTCGCGCAGGATCGAGCGCAGGCGTGTGTAGGCTTCCTCGCGCCGGCCATGTTGGCCGAGGAAGCAGCACATCACGTCGTTGAGTGTGAGCGGTTGCGGCAGCCCGACGACATCCACCGACAGGCGCGTGGCCAGTTTCTCTGCCAGCCACTCGTACAGCGGGCGCAGGCCCCGGTCGGTCTGCACGCGCAGCAGGTCGGGCCCGATGATCGGGATGACCCGGCGTTCCTCGATGTAGTTGAGCAGATCGTCCCAGGCATCTTCATCGAAGGCCTGCAACGAGGCGGTTGTCGCCGGAAGGGTCATCGCATTTCCCCCTGCTCAGAAACCATCACGGTACGCCAGTCCACGACCGGCGGGGCAACTGTAGCGGAGGCTGAGGTCGGGCGCGCCCACCGACGAGCGAGGAAATGCCCTGTGCCAACGCCCGGACTGCGCCGATGTGGAGGATGCAGCACGAATCACGTTGCGGCGCTTGAGTTCCGCGAACACGCTGGGTTTCATGCTCGCGGATGCACCCCTGTGCGCCTGCCGGTCACGGCTGTCGCAGTGTCGGGAAATCCTCCGGATCGCGCAAGCGCCACCGTTTGCGGGCCGGCGTGCGGACAAAGATCGACTCGTTGGAAGCGTCCGCTTCGCTGCAACGAGATCGGATTGCGCGACGTCCGGCGTCGGCTGGAAGCGGGCGCTTCGAAAAGCAGCATCCGGCTGATCGACAGCAGCGGGCTGATCACGCGCCGCAGGCGCTGCCGCCCGCAAATCGATCCAGAACCCGCGCCCGGTGGAATCCTCGCCCGGCGGGCCGCGGAGGACACCAAGCCGCGATTGCGGGTACAGTCGCGCGGAATCGGGAGTGGGCTCGAATGCAATCCGTGTTCGCCGAACTCAAGCGCCGCAATGTCTACCGCGCGGCGGCGTTCTATGCAGCGGCGGCGTGGCTGCTGGTGCAGATCGCCACGCAGGTCTTCCCTTTCTTCGATTTTCCGAACTGGTCGGTGCGGCTCATCGTTGTCGCTGCGATCGTCGGTTTCCCGTTCGCGCTGCTGTTCTCGTGGTTCTACGAGATCACGCCGGAGGGTCTGAAGCTCGAACGGGAGGTGGATCGCACCGAATCGACCACCCGGCACACCGGCAAGAAACTCGATCGCTGGATCATCGCCACTCTGGGGCTGGCGGTGGTACTGCTGCTGGCCGACAAATTCGTGCTGCACAAGGATGCGAACGGGGTTGCATCGCCCGTTCCCGACAAGTCGATTGCAGTGCTGCCGTTCGTGGACATGTCGGCGGACAAGGATCAGGAATACATGTCTGACGGCCTGGCCGAGGAACTGCTGAACCTGCTCGCCAAGATTCCCGCATTGCATGTGACCTCGCGCACGTCGGCATTTTCGTTCAAGGGCAAGAACGTCGGAATCGCCGACATCGCCAGGCGGCTCAACGTGGCGCACATCCTCGAAGGCTCGGTGCGCAAGTCCGGCAGCAAGCTGCGCATCACCGCGCAGTTGATCGACGCGCGCACCGACACGCACCTGTGGTCCGAAACCTACGACCGCACGCTGGAAGACATTTTCGCGGTACAGGACGAGATCGCCACCGCAGTCGTGGCGCAACTGAAGGTCCGGCTGCTCGGGGCGGCGCCGAGGACGCAGGGGACCAATCCGAAAGCATATGCGCTATACCTGCAGGCGCGCCTGCTGGCCCGGCAGGGAACAGCCAGGAGCATCGAGCAATCCATTGCAGCGCACCAGCAGGCCTTGGCGATCGATCCTGCCTACGCAGCGGCCTGGGTCGGCCTGGCTGGAAATTACCTGTCACAGGCGAACAAGGGCATCAAGCCGATCGATGAGAGCTACCGGCTCGCGCGCGAGGCGATCGACAAAGCGCTGGCCATCGATCCGGATTTCGCCCCGGCCTACCGGTCGCTGAGCCGCATCGCGAGCGACTACGACGGCGACCTCGCCGCAGCGGCCGGCCACGTCGAACGCGCGCTGGCGCTGGAACCGACCGACGTCGACGGGATCTCCGCGGCTGCGTCTCTGGCAGACAGTCTGGGGCGGCTCAAGTTGGGGCTCGAGCTCAACCGGTACGCAGTCGCGCACGATCCACTGAACGCGACGAGGCACGGCGCAGTGGCCTATGACCTGGTCCGCCTGGGACGCCTCGACGAAGGCATCGCCAGCTATCGGACCGCGCTGAGTCTGAGTCCGGACCGCATCGGCACGCGATACAACATCGGCGAGGTGCAACTGCGCCAAGGCGATCCGGCGGCCGCCATGGCCTCGATGCAGCAGGAACCGGAGGAGAACTGGCGTCTGATGGGTGTGACGATGGCGCTGCACGCGTCGGGAAGAAAGACCGAATCGGATGCCGTGCTCGCAGAGTTGATCGGCAAGTACGCGAAGGAAGCCGCCTACAACATCGCCTATGTCGTCGCGTTTCGCGGCGAGACCGACCGCGCGTTCGAGTGGCTCGACAAGGCCGTCGAGTACCACGATACGGGCCTGGTCGAGATTGCGGACGACCCGATGTTGGCCAGCCTTCACGACGACCCGCGCTGGCTGCCGTTCCTGCGCAAGGTGGGCAAGGCACCGGAGCAATTGGCAGCCATCAAGTTCGAAGTGACGCTCCCCAGGGAGCCTGCACCCGAGGCCGATGCGTCGATGCTGTCGCCAAAACCATGAGTTCCCACGCTTTGATTGCCCGATCCGCGCAGGACACAACCGTCGCCGGTGACCGGAAAATCGGCACGGCGCCAGCGCGATCGCCGTCGAACCCGACAGGATAACCCTTCCCGGACAGCATGATTCTTCGGCTTACCCGCTTGGCGCGGCAGCGGGCTTGCCCTACATTCCGTCTGCCGTGGGACCTCCACGCAATCCAGCCATTCATCGAGGAAGGAAAAGTTATGGCGAAGACAAAGAATGCCGCAAAGAACAAGGGCGCTGCCAAGCCCATGGCTGTAAAGCCGATCAAGGAAGCCCTGAGCAAGTCGGGGTTGGTGACGCATCTGGCAGACGCGAGCGGCGTGGCGGCAAAAGACGTGCGCGCGGTAATGGCGGCGCTGGAAGGCGCGGTTGCCGGATCGGTCAGCAAGAAGGGCGCCGGCTCGTTCACCCTGCCCGGTCTGCTGAAGATCAGCGCGATCAGCGTGCCGGCGAAGCCGAAGCGCAGGGGCATCAACCCGTTCACCAAGGAAGAACAGTGGTTTGCCGCAAAGCCGGCAACGACCAAGGTGAAGGTGCGGCCACTGAAGAAGCTGAAGGACGCCGCGGCCTGAGTGCGGCCGGGATGCGGTGTGCCGAATGGCCACCGCATCCGATCGCGGCGCGCGCTTGTGCGCGCGTCCCGCGAAAATCCGGGCGGACCTGTCCTGCGCAGCGCCGTGTCACGCATCGAGCGCACCTGCCTGGTGCGCGCGTTGGCGCCGGCTTCGATCAGGCCGGTTGCTTGGCGTCGCGCCTGCCGCTGCACTGATCGTGCCCGCAGGCACACTGGGAAGTGCTGCCGGGAAAGCTTTCGCTGCTGGCATTCGCGCAATGCGGACCGCAGTAGGTCTGTCCGGCGGGGACTTCGCAGGAGCAGCCTTCACGTGCACACGGCTGTTTCGCTTGATCGATGATCATTGCTGGCCTCCTGTGGCCAAGGGGTGGGCTCGCGGTGAAGCCGTTTCCGCCGCAGCGGGGAGGGTTGATCCCGATCCACGCAATCGCGCCAGCGCTTTCTCCGACATGCACGCAGCGAGTTGAGGTGGGCCCGATACTGCGCGGTATCATGAACCATCCACAGGAGCCGCGTCGATGAATCTCAAGGGCAAATGCGTTGTGATCACCGGTGCGTTCGGAACCCTCGGCAGCGCTGTCGTTCGCGCCGCCCAGGCCGGGGGCGCGCGCGTTGCGGCAATCGATCGTGCCGCCGCGCCGGCGGGCGGGTCCGCTGACGCGTTGCTGATCGGCGGCGTCGATCTCGCCGATGCCTCCGCCGCGAAGGCGACCCTTGACCATATTGCGCAGACATTCGGTGGGCTCGATGCGCTGGTCAACATCGCCGGCGCGTTCCGCTGGGAGACCCTCGCCGCCGGCAATCTGGATACCTGGGATCTGCTCTACCGCATCAATCTGCGCACTGCGGCCGCGACCAGCCAGGCGGCAATCCCGCATCTGATCGCCCGCGGCGGCGGGCGCATCGTCAACGTCGGTGCGAATGGCGCGGTCAGGGCCGCGGCGGGCATGGGCGCCTATGCCGCATCGAAATCCGGCGTCGCGCGCCTGACCGAGGCGCTGGCCGAGGAACTCAAGGACCATCGCATCACCGTCAACGCGGTACTGCCGAGTACGATCGATACGCCGCCGAACCGAGCCGACATGCCGAAGGCCGACTTCGATCGCTGGGTGAAACCCGAACAACTCGCCGATGTGATCGTATTCCTGCTTTCCGATCGCGCGTCCGCGATCACCGGCGCGTTGTTGCCGGTAGTCGGCCGCGTGTAGCGCGGTTCACCGCGAAAGCCAAGCCCGCCTGCGCCGCAAACCCCGCACGGCGCGGATCACCGTTGCAGCCTGCGTCATCCACCGCAGGAACCTGCCATGACCGTGCGTACCGACGCTGCGCCTGCATCCCTCGACTGGCGGCGCATCGCCGCGCTGTGCAGCAGTTTCATCGTGCATGTCGTCGCGGCCGCACTGATCGCGATTCCGTTGGCGCTGCCGCTGCGGCGCGATGCTCCGAAAGCGGTCGAGGTGATCTTCAACGAGATCAAGCCACCGCCGCCGCCGGTACCGCCGGAGCCGAGACCGTTGCCGCACGTCAAGCCGAACCGCACTCCACAGCCTGTCGTGGTCAAGCCTGTGCTGCAGACCAGCTCGCCGCTCGCAACCACGAACACGGTCGCGGTACCGGTCGCGACAACGTCGATCGACCTGACCGTCTCCGGCGTATCCGGCAATGCGCCGGTTGCAGGCGGCGGTGAATCCCGCACCTTGGCCTATGCCGGTCCGTTGCGACTCAAGTATCCACCGGCATCGATGCATCAGCGCGAACAGGGCACGGTGGTCCTGCGCGTACTGGTCGATGCGAACGGCATCGCGCAGCGCGTCGAACTCGAGCGCAGTTCGGGCCACGCGAACCTCGATATGGCTGCGCGCGAGGCGGTGTTGCGCGCGCATTTCCGGCCGGTGCTGCAGGATGGACAAGCGGTGCCGTCGTGGGGGATCGTGCCCATCGAGTTCCGCCTCGATCGCGCATGAGGGTCGGCAGAGTCAGCGTCAGCAGGGACGCGTCGGGTAGAGTACGCGGGCGGTGCGCCGCTTTTCTCCTACGCCGTTCGAACGAAACGATACGCCATGGACCTGCAGATCGTCTGGTACATCCTCGCCGCCGTGCTGGTCGTGATTGGACTCGTCGGCACGATCCTGCCGATCCTGCCCGGCGTGCCGATCGTGTTCGCAGGGCTGCTGCTCGCGGCGTGGGCGGATCATTTCGCGCACGTCGGCCCGTTCACGCTGATCGTGCTCAGCGTGTTGACCCTGCTTGCACTGGCGGTCGATTTCGTCGCCGGCATGCTCGGTGCGAAGCGCGTCGGCGCGAGCCGCTACGCGGTGATCGGGGCGATGCTCGGCACCTTGATCGGCGTTTTCTTCGGCCTGCCCGGCCTGCTGCTCGGCCCGTTCGTCGGCGCGCTGCTCGGTGAACTCGCGGCCGGCGGCGGCTTGCGCAAGGCCACCGGCGTCGGCGTGGGCGCGTGGCTCGGTTTCGTGGTCGGGACGGCGGCGAAGCTGGGACTGTGTTTCGCGATGCTCGGCGTGTTCGCACTCGCATTCGCGATTGCCTGAGCGGGTCACACGGCTCGCGAAAGATGCGCGATCGCCGCTTCGCTCTCGTCGCGACACCGGTCGTCGAACGGCGCAACCTGGATGCGTTCGATCGTGGCCGGATCGAGACAACGCACGTTGACGTCGACACCGTCCGGATTCGAGCGGGGAATGTAGAAACTCTTGGTCCCGCAATGCCGGCAGAAGTGATGCCTGGCAACGCCGGTGTTGAACGTGTACTCGATCAGGTCTTCGGCGCCCGCCAGCAGGCGGAAGCTCGCAGCCGGCACGATCAGATGCACGAAGCCGCTCATGCGGCAGATCGAACAATTGCAATCGAGCGCGGCGATCACCGCAGGCGCGTCGACCTCGAAACGTACGCGGCCGCAATGGCAACCGCCGCGATGGGTGCGCAGTTCATCGCTCATGCGCGCGGCAGCACGTAAAGCAGTACCGCGAAGAACTGCAGCACGCTGCCGAGCAGCACGAAGCCATGCCACAGCGCGTGGTTGTACGGCAGGCGTTTCCAGAGATAAAACGGCACGCCGAGCGTGTAGGCGAAACCACCGCCGAACAGCAGCCACAACCCGCCTGCGGGCAGGTGCTGCACCAGCGGCTTGATCGCGACCAAGCCCACCCAGCCCATGCCGACGTAGAGGGCCGCCATCAATGCGCGGTTGCGCACACGTTTGAACTCCAGCGCAATGCCCGCCAGCGCGAACGTCCACACGATCGCGAATAGCGACCAGCCCCACGCACCGCGCAGGCTGATCAGGGTGAACGGCGTGTACGTACCGGCGATCAGCAGGAAGATCGCCGCGTGATCGAGCACGCGCAGCAGCGGCTTGGCGCGCGGGTGCGCAATGCCGTGATAAAGCGTCGATGCGGTGTAGAGCGCGACCAGGGTCGCGCCATAGACGCAGACGCTGACCACGGCGCGGGTTTCGCCGCCGCGCGCAGCGCTCGCCGCGAGGACCGCCAGTCCGGCGAAACTCAGCACGATACCGATGCCATGGATCAGGCTGGAGGCGATCTCCTCACGCGGGCTGTAGTTCGCCGGATCGAGCGTGGAAACGGTCATTGGGGTCTCTGCCGATAACTGCCAACCGACGACTATGTATCCGCGATGCGCCGACGTAAGCTAGGCGCAACGCAGCGCAGGAACGCGTCATGGCGAGCAACCAGCAACACGATGTGCTGATCCATCTGCGCCGCGCCGACGGCGCGACGCCCGCCGGCGCGGTCGGTCTTGCGCTCGCCAGACGCCTCGACGCCTGGGCAACCGGCCTGCACGTCGTGCCGATCGCGCCCGCCGCGTTCGGGTCGCCCGAGGTCGTCGCATTGTATGTCAACGAGGCGGACGCGCTGTATCGCGACGCGCGTCTGGCCGAACCGCTGTGGCGCGCACAGCTTGACGCGCACGGCGTCGGCGGCGAATGGCAAGTAGCCCAGGGTGACGTCGTCGAGTCGCTGTGCCACGCCTCGCGCTGGTCGGATCTGGTCGTCGTCGAGCGTCCACAGCTCAATCCCGATGCGCCGACCGGCTGGGGCCTGGTTTCGCGCAGCGTATTCGGCGCATCGGCGCCGGTGGTCGTGGTTCCCGAAAGCGCACCGTGCGCGAGCATCGGCACGCACATCGTGATCGCCTGGAACCAGAGCCGCGAAGCGACCCTCGCCGTGCGCGGCGCGTTGCCGCTGCTGCTGCGTGCCGATCGGGTGAGCGTGCTCGAGGGCGACGCGCGCGAGAATCCGTTCGGTCTTCGCTACCTGCCGAAGTTCGACTTGCGCGCATGGCTGCAACGACGCGGCGTCGCTGCCGAGTTCCGGCCGTTCGCGACTGCCAAGGACAATGCCGCAGCGCTGCTCGCTGCGGCGCACGCCGCAGGCGGCGACCTGATCGTGATGGGCGCCTGGGGCCATTCGCGGATCACCGAACTCGTACTCGGCGGCACCACGCGGCATCTGTTCCAGCACAGCGACTTGCCGCTGCTGGTTGCGCACTGACTGCGATGGAGCCGCCGTTTCCTCCGATTCCGGAATTGGCCGGTGCGCAGCTTCGGCTGCGCGCGCTGGATACTCGCGACGTCGATGCGTTGTTCGCGTTGCATTCGGACGCGCGGGTGATGCGCTACTGGAGCTTTCCCGCGTGGACCGCGCGCGTTCAAGCCGTTGAGCACATCGCGCGCCTCGCTCGCGAGCGCGAGCAGATGGAATTCTATCCCTGGGTCGCGACACTGCCCGGCAAAGACACGCTGATCGGCACCTGCTCGCTGTTCGGCATCCATCGCGAACACGCACGCGGCGTGATCGGCTACGCGCTCGCGCCCGGATTCTGGAGTCGCGGGCTGGCCAGCGAAATGCTGCGACTTGCGCTCGATTTCGCGTTCGGCACGCTCGGTCTCAACCGCATCGAGGCCGACATCGATCCGCTCAATATCGCTTCGTGCAAACTCGTCGAACGTGCCGGCTTCCAGCGCGAAGGCTATCTGCGCGAACGCTGGCGCGTCGGTGGCGGCGTGCAGGACACGGCGCTGTACGGATTGCTGCGCCGGGATCGGACCGCGCCGGCGTAGGAGCAATCCTGCCGCGATGCCTGCGCTCTTGTGGGAGCGGCTTCAGCCGCGATACCTTTCAAGCCCTCCCCGCACATCCATGTGCTGTCCGGGATGAGTTCATCCTGAACTCACTTCGCGTTCGCGAACGCGAGCGTCATGTCGAGCATGCGGTTCGAGAAACCCCATTCGTTGTCGTACCAGCTGAGCACCTTGACCAGGGTGCCGCCCATTACGCGCGTCTGCGTCGCGTCGTAGACCGAGCTGCGCGGGTCGTTGTTGAAGTCGATCGAGACCAGCGGCTGGGTGTTGATGCCGAGGATGCCCTTGAGCTTTCCCTCGCTGGCTTCCTTCACGGCCGCGTCGATTTCCTCGTGGGTGGTCGCGCGCTGTGCGACAAACGAGAAGTCGACGCACGAGACATTGATCGTCGGGATGCGCATCGAGAATCCGTCGAGCTTGCCCTTCAGCGCCGGCAGCACCAGACCGATCGCCGCCGCGGCGCCGGTCTTGGTCGGAATCTGCGACATCGTTGCCGAACGCGCGCGACGCAGGTCCTTGTGATACACGTCGGTCAGCACCTGATCATTCGTGTACGCGTGGATCGTGGTCATCAGACCGTGCACGATGCCGATCTTTTCATGCAGCACCATCGCGAGCGGCGCGAGACAGTTGGTCGTGCACGACGCATTCGAGATGACTTGGTCGCTGCCCTTGATCTGGTGATGGTTGACGCCGTAGACGAAGGTGCCGTCCACGTCGCTGTCGCCGGGTGCCGAGATGATCACCTTCTTCGCGCCGGCCGCGATATGCGCGCTGGCCTTGGCCTTGCTGGTGAAGAAGCCGGTGCACTCGAGCACGATATCGACGCCGAGATCCTTCCACGGCAGCTTGGCCGGATCGCGCTCGGCGCAGACCTTGATGCGGTCGCCGTTCACGACGATGTCGCCGGCGTCATAGCTGACCTCGCCCGGGAACTTGCCGTGCGCGGTGTCGTACTGGGTCAGGTGCGCATTGGTATGCGCGTCGCACAGATCGTTGACCGCGACGATCTGGATTTCATGGTTGCGCTTGGCCTCGTACAGCGCGCGCAGCGTGTTGCGGCCGATGCGGCCATAGCCGTTGATCGCGACTTTTACAGTCATGGGACAGCTCCTTGGGGGCAGACGGAATCAAGACTGCCTATTCTACCGGCCCCGTCGTTTGTGCGCACGGGTCCATTGCCATGGAACCAATCCGCCTGTCCGCAGTACCGGCGTGCGCGCCTGCGCTACGCTGTCGTCCTCGAACGTTGCCGGACTGCCCATGAGTTCTCCGTCTCCCCTCGTACGCAGTTTTCACCACGACGCGACCGGCACCTGGACCCATGTCATGGTCGATCCGGCGACGCGGCGCGCCGCGATCGTCGATCCGGTGCTCGACTTCGATCAGCCGTCGGGACGGATTTCCACCGCCAGCGCGCAACGCGTGCTCGAGTATGTGGCGACCGCCGAACTGGGCGTGGACTGGATCCTCGAAACCCATGCGCATGCGGATCATCTGTCCGCCGGCGCATGGCTGCGCGATCGAACCCGGGCCAGGCTCGCGATCGGCGCCGGCATCGTCGACGTGCAACGCACATTCAGGCGATTGCTCGATCTCGATGACGCCTTTCTCACCGATGGCACGCAATTCGATCGCCTGTTCGCCGACGGCGACCGCTTTCGCATCGGCGAACTCACGGCGCGCGTGATCGCCACACCCGGCCATACCCCGGACAGCATCAGCTACATCGCCGGCGATGCCGCCTTCATCGGCGATACCGTGTTCGCGCCGCATGCCGGTACCGCGCGTTGTGATTTTCCCGGCGGCGACGCGGCTGCACTGTACCGTTCGATCCGCGCGCTGTACGCGCTCCCGGACGAGACCCGCGTGTTCCTCTGCCACGACTATCCTGCAGCGGATGCCGCGCCCGTGGCGGAATCCAGCGTCGCGGACGAAAAGCGCACGAACGCGCATCTGCAAGCGACGACGTCAGAGGCCGACTTCGTGGCCCTGCGCGCGCGCCGCGACGCCACGCTGGCCGTACCAAGACTGCTGTGGCCGGCGATCCAGTTCAACATGCGCGGCGGTCGGCTGGGGACCCTGGGTGCGGGTGCCCGCGGTTACCTGAAACTGCCGGTCGCGTTCGACGAATCCTGATCGAGCTCGGTACACATCCTGCGCTCTTGCGGGCACGAACCCGTTGGCGCCGGCACCGCGGTCCGACATGGCACACTGTGTTCTTTCCGACCGCATCCGCCTTCATGACCTGGCTCCTGCGCGCCGTCGGTCTGCTTCTGCTCGCGCCGGCATTCGCGCACGCGTGGGGTCCGGCGGGCCATCGCATCGTCGCGGAACTGGCCGAACGCCAGTTGACACCGGGTGCGCGCGCCGAAGCACGGCGTTTGCTGGCGCTGACTCGGGACCGATCGCTCGCCGACGTCGCCACATGGGCCGATGATCTGCGCGACGACCCGTCGCAGCGCGATCTGTGGCGCGCGACGTCGCCGTTGCACTTCGTCAACTTCAGCTCCTCGACGTGCCGCTACGATCCGCCGCGCGATTGCCCCGGCGGACGCTGCGTGGTCGCGGCGATCGAACGCTACGCGCAGGTACTCGGCGATCGCTCGCGCCCCATGGCCGAACGCGCCGCGGCGCTGCGCTTCGTCGTGCACTTCGTCGCAGACGCGCACCAGCCGCTGCACGCAGGCTATCGCCGCGATCGGGGCGGCAATCGCTATCAGCTGCAGTTGAATGGCCGCGGCAGCAATCTGCACGCAGTGTGGGACACCCCCGTACTGGCGAGCCGCCACCTCGGCTGGCAGCGCTATGCGACGCTGCTTGCGCGCACCCCGCTGCCGCCGCCGACCGGCATGCCGGCACAGTGGGCCGAGGAATCCTGCCGCGCAACGCGTGACCAGGGCATCTATCCGCGCGGTCATGTGATCGACGAGGAGTACCTCGCGCGCATGCGTCCGCTCGCCGAGCGACGCGTGCGCGACGCCGCGGCGCGACTGGCCGCGTTGCTCGAACGCGAACTCGACGCGCATTCGCACCGTTGAGGCGGGGGGCGACACCCGTCGTCCGTTTCCACTGGCTGCCGACAACCGTCGCTGGCCTGGTCGCGCGCCTGAACAATTTATGAACTACACGGTATTGAAATTACCCGTGTGAATCCCATCTTAAGTGGTGCCACCGGCAGCCGAACCTGGCACCGCGGCCGCAGTCCAAATCAGAGGCGCTCCATGTGCCCGCTGCGTGTCCTTCTTTCAACAAGTTGGAGTCAAGACTCATGAAAAATACACTACTCGCCATTGCCCTGGCAGGTGCCGGTTTCCTCGCTTTTCCGTCCGCACAGGCGGCCGACCAGACCGGCGGTTTCTTCATCAACGGCAACATCGGCCAATCGAATCTCAGCAAGGGCGCCTACGACGACAACGACACCGGCTACGCCGCGAATATCGGCTACCGCTGGGCGGTGTCACCCAGCGTGCTGCTCGGCGTCGAAGGCGGCTACGCGAATCTCGGCAAGTTCGCGCCGAAGTCCTCGGCACCGGCGGGGATCGGCGACGCCAAGGTCAAGGGCTGGAACGTCGGCGTGAATGGTCACTTCAACGTCGCCGACAACTGGTACCTCAGCGGCCGCACCGGATATTTCCGCGCCGACACCACGGCTGCCGACACCGCGGGTGCGTTTGCCGGCGAGCCGGTCGCACGCATCAGCGACACCAGCAACAAGTGGTACGCCGGCGCTGGCTTCGGCTACGACTTCAGCAACAACTTCAGCGTCGGATTGAATTACGACTACTACAAGGCCGGCTTCAATCTGAATCCGAGCCTGGTCTCGGTCAGCGGCGAATACCGCTTCTGATCCAGCTCACTCCAACGGAGCACATTGGCAAGGATGCCGTCACAGCGACCCGGCCTGCGCAAGCAGGCCGGGTTTTTCATGGGGCTCCCGCGAGCTGCGTTGCCCAGCGCTGTCAACGCACCGTCGCCAGCGCGGCGGGGGTCTCGAATCCGTCCGCGAAGATCGCATCCTTCCAGCCACCGCGCAGTTCCCAACGCGATTCGCTGAAGCGCGGCGCGAACGCGGAGAACGCCGGCGCGATCTCGATATCGAACACCTGCGTGCCCGCCGCGACCGTGAGCGGCACCTCCTGCTGCTGCCAGCGCCGCGCCGGGTTCGCGATCACCGGCGCGAATGCGCCGACGACGACGCCATTGACGCGGATCGTCGCGCCCGGCGTGCCGGCACTCGTGCCTGGTGTGCCGACGCCGGCATCGAAAGTACGGCGCAGTCGCAACGGCGCTCGCGCATCGCCCACGTCGAACCGGAAGTGACTGCTGCCGCCGCCGTATGCGCAGACGATCGCGGTGCGCGAGGTCGCCGCATCATCCTCGAACTGCGAACCCGACAGCGCGCAATCAGCGCCCGCGGGCGGGACATAGGCATGCGCTGCTGCGGCGGCGGCGTCGCCGATCTCGAAACCTGCGTAGCCGACAATCGCCGGCTGCGCCCGACGATATGCCCAGGTCACGGCGCGCGCGCACATCGGGCGCGGCTCGGCGGCCGAAGGTCCCGCTTCCTGGGTCAGGCGCAGCGCGCCCGCATAGACGAGCGCATCGGTCGGCATCAATCGGTATGCCGCGGTCGTGCCGGCGCCGTCGGCATCGATCACGGTCGCGCCGGACAGCGGGTGCGCGTAAGCGCCGCGATCGAAATAGAAACCCGCATCGTAGAAGTCCTCGACCCCGGTGCCGTACCACGCCGGCGCGATCGCGTCGTCGACATAGGCGCGCTCGTCGCCTTCGAGATACTCGAGGGTCGGCTCGGCGCTGGAGCGGTAGCGCGCCGCCATGCCGACCAGCTTGCCGGCGCCACGGTCCGCGTAAACGGCGAGCGTCCCGGCGGCAACGCAACTGTGGCCGAGCTGTGCAGCGAACGTGCCCGCTTGCGCGGAGACCGCTGCATTGTCGAAACTCATTGCGCTCTCGACGACAACCTCGGATGGCAATGTGGAACTCGCAACAAGTTCCGCATCGGCGGTCTGCGTGAACGGCATCGGGAACCATGCATACAGCCAACCGGACGCGTCCTCGCCGACCAGCGCGCCACGTGCCGGCACCTGTGCATCGGTGGCCGTCGCGAAGAAATCGGCGAGCGGTACGTCGACGGCGGCTTGCGCGTCGAAGGTCAGGCGCAGGCTCACGTCTGCATACGCGGCACGCGGCAGGCGCAGCCGTATGCCGCGCAACCAGCCCGGTCCCGTGCGCGCCGCGAGTGCGAGCGTCGCGCCAGGCGCGAGTGCAGCGGTCGCATTCTGCGGTACCAACATCGCGTTCCACGGGTCGTCACCGGCGTGCTCGAGGAAGGCGCGCCACGCCGGCTCGTCGTGTCCGGCGGCGAAGCTCGCGACCGGTGTCCCCGGCGCAAGCCGATGATGCCGGATCTGGAACCAGAGCAGGCGCCGGGAAGGGTCGGCCCCGGCGGGCTGGCACGGATTCACGCCGCCGTTCTCGGCGCCGAGCAAGGCGACGCGCAATGATTGTGCATAGGCGATCGGCACGTAACTGACATAGCCGCCGCTCGAATCCAGATGCGCGGCAACCAGCGGCGGCGTGAACGGCGGCGTCGAACCGTCGAACAGTGCGGCCAGCGGAATGTCGAGCGAGGGCGTGACCGCGCCGTCGATGTAGAAACGCACGCGCGTCGCCGGGTCGATGCAGGTCGAGGTGCCGAAACCGGTGGTCAGCCAGATCCGCGTGATCGCGCCGGGACCGGGCTCGTCGAACACGACGACCTCCGCGCCTTCGCGATACAACCAGCGCTGCGGATACACGTTGTCGCCTTCGGTACCCGGGTTGCTGCGGTCGTAACGGCAACCGTCGAGGCAATGGCTGGACACCTCCAGCACCTGATCGCCCGCATCGAGTTCGGCCAGACGCGCCGGCGACTCCCACACTTCCCACGGCAGGCCGCTCGCCATCGCGGAGGTGGCCGCGAGCATGCCGATCGAAAAACAAAATTGCCGACAGGTGCGCGGCATGCCGCCAGTGTCGCATGGGCGGTTTGAAAAAAACGCAGCGGCAAGCGCCCGAGGCCCGTGCGACAGCAATCGCGCGGCCATGCCGCAAGCGCTCCGGACCCGACCAGGTTGGTTTTGCGGGCTAGTCGATCGCGTCGCGATCGGGATACAGCGCCGGCAGCGCGTCGGCCGCCGCACGCGGCATCGATGCGGCGCGCCAGGCGAGGCCGCGCTTGAACGCCTGCTGCAGCCGCGTCGCCAGGCCTTGCGATGACGCCCCCGCATAGCGCGTACGTTGCAGGTCGGCGAGCGCTTCGCGCTGCGCCGCGTCGGCGAGCCGGGCACCGAGTTCGCCGAGATTGCGTATGTCCGCGCGCTCGGCGCGCGCCCAGGCGACCAGCGCGCGTTCGGCGCCGGCGAATTCACCAAGCGCGCACGCGCGCAGGAAGGCGGCGCGCTGCGCGGAGGCGTCGGTCGCCGCCACCCGCGGCGTGGCGTTCGCAACCGCCTGCGTCCGGTGACGCGATCGCCACCACAGCGCGAGCGTGAGCAGCCATAGCGCGAAACCGAGCATCGCCAGGATTTTCAGCCGGCGCGATGCCGCCCGTTGCGGTGACGGCGCAGCGCTCTTCGACGCTGCGATCGCGGCCGGCGCGGCGATATTCGGAGTCTGCGCGCCGCCCGCGCCAGGCGGCGACGCCGGCGCACTCGCCGCACCTGCCGCGGCCAGCACATTGAGCGTTTGCGGTGGCAACCGGGTCGTCTCGGCGCGATCGTGCACAGTGTCCCACCAACGGATGGTCAGGCCCGGAATGATCAGGTTGCCGGGACGGTTCGGCACGAACGCGAACTTGCGCACGCGCTCGCCGTAGCGCCACTCGCCATCGTCGCGGGTGCGCGTGTCGGCCTTGTCGGGATACATCTCTGCGCCATCCGGCGCCTGCAATTCGAGTTCCGGCAGCTGCTCGTAGCCGAGTCCCTGCGCCTGCAAACGGATCGTGCGCGTGACCGGCTCGCCGACGTGTACCTGCGTCGGCAACTCGTTTTCGTCCTTGAGCAGCAGCGACGCTGCCGGCAGCCACGCTCCGTCGGTCCACTCGGCCGGCTTCGGCTTGACCTCGAGGTGCAGCGCATCCGAATGCGCGGCGACATTGCGACCGCGACTGAAAAAACCGGTCGGATCGGTCACGTCGAGCGCGGTGCCACGGAAGGTGAGCGCCGGCACCTCAATCGCGCCACTGTGCTCGGGGGTCAACGCGTAGTGGCGCTCGACGACGTGGTAGCGACGCCCGGCGAGCGTCGCGACATAGGACTTGTCCTGGCCCAGACGCTGCACACCGATGCCATCCGCCTTGGGCTCGCTCAAGTTGCCGTCGGTCAGGTCGAACGCGTAGTAGAGTTTTGCGGTGTAGCGCACTTCCTGCTGCACATACGGCGTCAGCGGCTCGGCGGTGACTTCGAGGAACACGTCGCCGCCGGCCTTGGGTGCGGCATTCGCGGCTTGCGCGAGCACGTTCAACGCAATCGGTGCGGTCTGCGCGGCGCCGATGCGGATCGGTGCGATCGTGATGCTTCCGGCGTGTTTCGGTTCGAGGCCGACCGCCCACAGGGTCTTCGACGCGCTCTTGCCGTTGACGATGCTGATCTGCTGGCTGGACTGGGTGCCGAGCAGATCGAAATCCTGCTTCAATGCCGAGAAATCCGGTTGCGCGCTGCTGCCATCCTGCGCCTCGACGTTGAGGGTCACAGTCTCGCCGAGCTGCATCGTGTCGCGGTCGAGCCACGCGCGCACGTCCGGCGTCGCCGCAGTCGCGCACACGACGAACAGCAGCAGCGCGCACATCGCACTCCAGGCGCCGCGCCGAATCGGCAAGCGTCTCATCCGCCTTCCCCTCCATGCTGCTGGCGACGCTGGTATTCGAGCTGGAACTTGCGCCGCAACAGACCTCCCGGATCGTCCGGCACGCGCTGCAGCCAGTGTTCGAGCGCCTGCTTCTTCTCCCGCGTCGCATCGTCCTCGCGCACGCTCGCGGCCTTGGCGTTGCCCTGGCCCCGGTCGCCGTATTCGTGTTGCGACGCGAGCTCATTGTCCATCGCCTTCGACAGCTCTTTCCGCTGCTCGCTGTCCGGCTTCGACGGGTTCCGGTCCGGCGAGCCCTGTTGCGCATCGCCGGCACTGGACT
>JBIODY010000001.1:0-29158 GCA_044445505.1 Lysobacterales bacterium | reverse complement strand
TCGGTATAGTATAGAAAGTAAACCCGTGAGTCCAGCTAGTATCCGCCCATGACATTCGCCAGCGTCAAACCCTGCGGCCCCGGTCGCCCGAAGGATCTCGAGAAGCGCGCAGCGATCCTCGATGCGGCCAAGCGCCTGTTTCCGCGTTCGGGCTTCGAGGGCACCAGCATGGATGTGATCGCAGCCGAGGCCGGCGTGTCCAAGCTGACGGTCTACAGCCATTTCACCGACAAGGAAACGCTGTTCTTCGCGGCGATCCGCGAGCGCTGCGAGGAGCAGATGCCGGGGCATCTGTTCGACGTCGACCCGAAGGGGCCGGTGCGCGGCCAGCTCGAGGCGATCGCGCACGCATTCTTTTCGCTGGTGATGGCGCCGGAATCGGTCGCACTGCACCGGCTGCTCACCGCGGGTACGGGCACGTCGCCCAAGCTCGTGCAGATGTTCTGGGACGCCGGTCCCAAGCGCGTGCAGGGCGGTTTCCAGCAGTTTCTGCACACCGAGGTCGCGGCCGGGCAGCTCGATATCGCCGACGTGCCGCGCGCAGCCTCGCAGTTTTTCGCACTGCTCAAGGGCGAATTCCACGCGCGCCAGCTATGCGGCTGCGGCGAATCGTTTACCGAGCGCGATGTCGACGCGCATGTGCGCGCGACCGTCGAGTTCTTCCTGCGCGCGTATGCTCCGGCGGGGCAGCGCATGGCGCTGGTCCGGCCTGAACCGGCGTTTCGCCAATCCCGCGACGTGGCGTCGGAAAGCTGATCCAGCCCGGTTGAACCTGGGCCAGGATGGCCCGATCGAACGCCTGGGTGTCGGTTCGATGCCGGGCTACGCGTTTCGATCCGCCGCGTTCATCAGCCAGTCGCACAACACGCGTTCGTCCTCGGCACTCATGTCTATGAAACGGAAACCCGCCCACGCCTGACCGCGCACGCTGGACATCTCGCTCCAGGTCTCATTCACTCCGACTTCGATCGGCTGCAGCCGGCCGCTGGCATCCGGCAGATGAAACGTGAACTGGTAGAGGCCGTTCTCGACGATCGGCACGCGTGCAATCAGCAGCATGCCTTCGCGGGACAGGTTGCCGAGGCGGCCGGCGATATCGCCGCTCATCGCATCGGTCACCTGCAACGTGACCTCGGGCCGCTTGCGCGGCAGACGGCGCTTCTCGTTCATCCGCGTCCTCCGCCGATGCCGCCGGGACCGGGACCGGGACCGAAGAAGTTGCGTCGGACGTATTGGAGATTCATGCAGCGCCTGCCTTCGCCGGCGCGGCGGCATGCGGACGCAGTGCGTCCACGATCGCCTTCCACGCGCGGTCGATCAGCGAGGTGCGATCCGTATCGACCACCCGCGCCTGTCCGCGCACCATGTCGCGCGCAAGTTGTTCGAGGGTCATGTCGTCGACGCGCGCACCGCGTTGATTGACGAAGAGGCAGTGCCCGGTCATCGTCGAATACCAAGCGAGCTTGCGCCGCACCGCCGTCCCCTGCTGGTTGGTCACGAAATCGAACCAGCTGCCGAATGGCAGCTTGCGCAGCTTCTCGAGCGCCTCGGTTTCCGCCGCGCTGAGTGGAACCTTGGCACGTTCGGACTTGGCGGCAGCGGTCGCGGGCGGTGCCGATTCGCCGCCGAGGCGCGTCTTGTCCCGCAGCGCATGGTCGATGCGGCTGAGCGTCTCCTTGCTCGCCTCGCGCGCATCGGTATTCGAGAACAGGTTGTCCAGAACGCCGCGCACGTCGTCGCCGTGCAGTCCGACCTGGCGCAGGCCGGCGTCCAGTTCGCTGCGCAGCGAATCGTCGACGGCTTCGGCTGGCGCCGCTGCGTGACGAACAAGGCTTTCGGCCACCGCGACGCGGCGCTTGAATTCGCTGCCGTGCTCGCCCTGGCGCAATGCGCTGAGCGCGAGCGCATCGGTCCACGCGCGTTCCAGCAGCGCGCGCACGGTGGGGCTCGGCGCGGTGTTCTGCAGCAGGCGCGCGATCGCGATGCGCGCCGCCTCGCGCGCGATCTCGAGCTTGTCGCGGCCGCGCGCAGCATCGATGTGGCGCCGTTCGGCGATCTCCGCGCGCCGCGCAAGCATTTGCATGTGCCGGCTGAGATCGTCGAGCAGGTTCTCGAACACCGACAAGTCGCCGTCGAAATCCGCGCCGACGTGGTCGACGACCCGCTGCATCTTTCCAGTCAGCTCCGGATCCGCGTCGGTGTCGTCGATCCAGCGTGAGCCGGTTTCCGCGATCGTGTTCAGCAACTCGCGTGCCGGATGATCGCGGCGCGTGAAGAAGGTCTTGTCGCCGAGCGCGACCCTCAACACCGGAACATGCAGGCCGTTGATCAGGGCCCGCGCACCGCTGCCGTCGCGCATTTCGCGGCTGATGTGATCGAACAGCATGCCGACCAGGTCGATCGTGTCCGAGTCTTCCTCGGCAAGATCGAGCGGCCTGCCCTGCGGACTCGCCCGGCGCAACTTGACCAGCAAGGTGTTCTTGAAATGCTCCGCGTCGTGCTCGCCTGCGGCCCGCGCCGCGCCGCGTTGCAGGCCGCCCAGAACCGATTGAAGGTCACCCTGGCTGGCAAGGTGGGCGTCGGTTCTCGAGGCAACCCGACGGTCGCCATCGGCCACGCGCCTTTCGCCGAGCAGGTGGCGCAAGGTCTTGAACAATTCCGCGTCGCCGGGCGAGGCGGGTGGCGCCGATTCGACCGACGCCGCGTTCTGCGGTGGCGACAGCGGCGCAGCAGGTTCGGCCGCGGCGTCGCGCGCGGGTTCGGCGTATCGGTGTGCGGATTGAAAACGCAGATGCGGCAGCACGCGCTCGGCAGCGAGGTAGGTGTTGAGCTCTTCGTAGAACGCGCCGATCGGCAGCATCGCGATACGGTCGAATTGCCGGTAGGCGCGCACCCGGTGTTCGACGTCGAGGCCCTGCTTGTGCAGCGCGAACCGGAACGCCGTCGCGAGGTGGGCCGGCCCCAGAGGCAGGGTTTCGTTCGGCCAGGCCGGCGATCCGGCGATGACGCCGAGCCGCTGCGAAAGCGCATGCAGTGCCAGGCTGTGGCGGATCTCCGATTTGTTGGCGATTTCCTGCAGCGCGAGATCCTCCTCCAGCACCGAGGATTCGAGCAGTTCCAGGGTGTCGCCGCGTTGCGGCAGCGGTGGCGGCGCGGCCGCCGGCCGCACGCTGCGCACGCGAGCCAGCTCCGCCTCGACGTATTGCAGGAAGCCGGGCACGACATCGGCGCGGTCGAGCTTGATCGCGCGCAGATTCTCGAAATGCTTTTGCTGCTGGACATTGTTGCCGGCGCGCTCGGCCAGCTTGAAGAATTCGTGCTCGACCTCGTCGAGCACGTGCGCGACCGCGGTTTCGAAATGCAACGAGCTGCGTTCGAGCAGCCCATCGAGCAGCGCGCGCACGCGTGGTGGCAGATCCGCGCGCCGCCCAAGCGAAGGGAGCACTTCGCCCTCAGTGCGGCGGATCCTGCCTGGCCCCGTCGGTCCGCTCGTGGTCATGCGAACGCTCTTCTTGTTCATGCCGGTCGCGTTGCCACGCGAACTCACCCCGGCCGCTGCACGCGGCGGCCCCGTCCCCGTGTCGACCGCTTGCAGGCGGTCGATCGGGATCGATTCTTGCACGTCACCGTGTCCGCGAACAGGGCCCGCGCGGCGCGGATTCTAGGGCTGCCAGACGATATCGAGATAACCCGAGCGTCCGGGCGTGTTGTAGCCATGGACCAGCTCGTAGTCGCGATCGGCCAGATTTTCAAGGCGTGCAGCGACGCTCCATGCCGGACTGAGCACATAACGCGCACGCAGGTTGAAGATCGCGTAGCCCGGCAGTTCGATGCCGTTGATGTCGTGACGCCGGCTGGCGGACACGAATTCGGCACCGGCGCTGAAGCGCTCCCCGAAGCGGCGCTCGACGAGGCCGGACCACTTGGTTCTGGGACGGCGCAGCAGTAGTGCGCCGGTGTCCGCGTTGCGTGCGTCCTCCCAGGTCCAGGCGGCGCGCGTCGACCACGCTCCTGCGGCGAGCAGATAGCTGAACTCGCTGCCGTCGAGCTTCGCGTTCGCGATGTTCTCGGCGAGATTCTGCGGGCCGGTGAAACTGATCAGGTCGTGCACGCGCGTCGAATAGAGATTCGCCTTGAGGCGCTGGTTTGCCGTGGGCGAGAACTCGGCGCCGAGTTCGGAGCTGTGCGAGCGTTCCGGACCGAGATTCGGGTTGCCGGCGAAATAACCGCCGTAGCCAGGGTCGAACAGCTCGTTCATGGTCGGGCTGCGGAAACCCTGGCCCAGGTTCGCATAGAGGCGCAGCCGTTCGCCGGCGTGCCAGCCGAGCGCGAGCGAGCCGGTGGTGGCCCCGCCGAACACGCTGTTGTCGTCGTGGCGCAGCGAGATTTCGCTGTCGAAGGCGCCGAAGCTCGCGCGCCAGCCGCCGAACACGGCACGATCGTCGCGGCTGTCGCGATAGCGTGGCAAGCCGCTCAACGTATCGCGGGTTTCGCCGCGATCGTGGACAAGGTCGATGCCGGCGACCAGGCGCTGGTTCTCGTCGAGGCGGAACTCGTTCTGCCAAAGCAGGCTCGTGCGCCGGGTCAGGTACAGCGAGTAGAACGCCGGCGTGGAAAGATCCTCGCGCGAGTTGCCGACGCTGAGACGATGGCTCCAGTTCGCGGCGAGTTCGCCTTCGAGATTGATCCCGGCCGTCTGTTCGATCACGTTCGAATAACCCTGGTCGAATTCGACCTGGCCCTGGCTGCGGTACAGCGCGGCCGACAGCAACTGGCCGCCGATCGTGTAGGCGCCGCGCGCGGCCAGATTCGTGTTGCGATAGCCGTCCTTGTCCGGGTCGTAGCTGCAATACGGATCGTCCGGCCCATTGCAGATGCTGGGGTTGGTCGCCGAGAAGCCACCGACGTGGCGTGCGCCGACCTGCACGCTGTAGCCGTTCGCGCCGTCCCAGTGACCGATGCCGGCGCTGCCGTCGGCGTCGCGGTAGCTGCCGTAACTCAACGCGACGCGCGGACCGTCGAGCCTGCGCGTGAAGATCTGGATCACGCCGCCGAGCGCATCCGAGCCCCAATAGCTTGCGCGCGGCCCGCGCACGATCTCGATACGCTCGACCGCATCCAGCGGCAATTGCTCGAACGCGAACGCGCCGGTGGTCGCCGCCGCGGCGCGCACGCCGTCGATCAGCACCAGCACCTGGTTCGAGTTGCTGCCGCGCAGGAACAGCGAAGTCTGCTGGCCGGCACCGCCGGTGCGATACAGATCGACGCCGGCTTCCAGGCGCAGCAGGTCGTAGACATCGCGCGCGACGCTGGCGTCGATGTCCCGGCGCGTGATCACGCTGACGTCGGCCAGGGTCGCATCGACGGTTTCGGCGACGCGCGAGGCGGTCACCTGCACGGTCGGCTGCAGATCGGCTTCACCGGCGCGCACGCCGGCGCACAAAGCGCCGGACAGCGCAATGAACAGGATGGAAAAACGCAACATGGACTTTCTCCTCGGTCGCACACCCGCGTGAGCCAGGGTCGCGAAGGAGGACGCGCGCAGGACGCGAGGCGTGCCTGGGCCCGCCCGTTGCCCGCCGCAACGTCTGGAGCTGATCCGCCCGAATCCGTACCCAAGGCACGGTGCGCGGCGGTGAGACCGCAGGCCGGTCTCCGGGCTCGCAAGCGATGCCTTGATGAGAAGTGCGGTCATGGACGGGCGCTTTGATTTTTTGCGATCATGGAAGATCGCAAAAGACAACAAAGCGCGGTCATCGAGAGGCGCATCTTCTTGCGTTCGCGATCGAAGACGATCGCGAAACCACCATTGCATCGGCCGGACCGCCTTCCCGTCGCGTCGGCGACAGTGGCCTGTGATCCGGTTTGCGCTTGCTTACCGTTGCGGGGGCAGCGCCGGAATTGAGTTGATGAAAAGTGCGGTCATGCGACCGCCTTTTGATTTTTGCGATCAAGGACGATCGCAAAAGCCAACCAAGCGGTCATCGAGGGACGCAATTTCCTGCTTTCGCGATCACGGACAATCGCAAAAGCGACTCGCACCGGCTTCCCGTTTCACCCGACGCGCCGGATGGCGCGCAGGGCACCTGCGGCGGCGCGCAGTGTAGTCGCGGCGGAACCCAGGTTCAATCGCGGTCGGTTGCGGTGCCGACTCCGAGCAGTTCGCCGTCTTCGCCGACGCGTACGCTCACCTCGATCGGGCGGCAGCACACCGCACAGTCCTCGACATAACGCTGCGACCCGGCGGACAGGTCGACCGTCGTGGCGAAGCTTTCGCCGCAGTACGGGCAGGCGAGGGTGATCGTTTCGAGCATGATGACAAGCCGCTCCGGGGACTGCATCATGCCGCGCAGTCGGCAGAGGGGAAAGCGGCGATGCAGGCGATCGAGCGACGCAGTGCGCTGTCGTATGGGGAATTCGAGCGCGAATACCTGAAGCCGAGGCGACCGGTCATCATCACCGATGCGCTGGATGCCTGCGCCGCGCGAACGTGCTGGACGCCGGAGTACTTCCGCGAGCGGTTCGGCGACCGGGTCGTGCAAACCGACAGCGGCGAGATGAGTGTCGCCACCCTGATCGAGCGCGTGCTCGATTCCTCGGCTGCGCCGCCGTTCCTGCGCGAGCGCCCGATCCCGTGGTTGTTGCCGGAACTGCTCGAAGACCTCGCGCCGTTTCCGATCTACGGCCAGCCGAACTGGCTCGAGTATCCGTTCGCGCCGTGGCCGTTGCTGCCGAGCGGATTCGCCGGCTGGCCGACGCGGCTCGCGCAGACCGACATCAACCTGACTGGCGCGAACGTGCGTTTCCCGTTGTTGCATCTGGATCGCTTCCATTGCCACGCCTTGATCCTGCAATGGTGCGGGCGCAAGGAGTTCTTCGCGTTCGCGCCGGAGGAAACCGACAAGCTGTATCCGGACGAGAGCGGTGACGTGTCGGCGATCAGCGATCCCGAGCATCCGGATCTGGAGCGGTTCCCGCGTTTCGCTGAAGCGAAGATGTTGCGTTTCACGCTGATGCCGGGCGAGGTGTTGTTCAATCCGACCGGCTGGTGGCACACGACGCGCACCCACGATGTGTCGATCGCGACCGTCGTCAGTTTCGGCAACGCGTCGAACTGGTCGCAGATGATCGGCCAGATGTGGCCGCGCAGTTGGAAAGGCCGGCTCGCGTTCGCGCCGTATGCGGCCTATCTGCGACTGCTCGGCTGGTTGCGCCTGCCGGGATACGCGTTTGCGGATCCGGCGAGGATCGAAACTGCGCAGGCGGCGGAGCGCCATTATCGCCGCTGCATCCAGGCAGTCGGCGCGGGGCGCAGTGGTGCGCAGTGGGCGTCGACAAAGTCGGTCCCCAAGACGACTTGATCGCGGTGTTCAGCGTTCCGGAAGGAACAGCCCGACCACGTCGTTGAGGTAGCGCCGGCCGCGTTCGGTCGGCGCCAGCCGATCGGTATCGGGTTGCAGCCAGTCGCGCGCGCGCGCCGTGCGCAACAAGTCGGCGAGCGCATCGACCACGATGCCGGTGCGCGCAGGCAACAGCGAAGCCGCGACACCCTCATTCAGGCGCAGCGCATTCATCATGAACTCGAACGGCAGATCCGCCCGCGCGATCTCGGCAGCGGTGCCGAATGCGTCGCCGCGCTGCGCGCGCTCGAGATAGCTGCGCGGGAGTTTTACCTTGGCCGTGCGCACGACGTGTCCCTCGGCCGCATCGCTGAGCTTGCCGTGCGCGCCGGCGCCGATGCCGAGGTAGTCGCCGAACGTCCAGTAATTCAGATTGTGCATCGAGCGCAGCCCGTCGCGCGCGTACGCGGATACCTCGTATTGTGCATAGCCGGCGTCGGCAAGACGCTGCTGACACGCTTCCTGCATGTCCCAGGCGCGGTCCTCATCCGGCAGCGGCGGCGGCTGCGCGGCGAACAGCGTGTTCGGCTCGAGAGTGAGCTGATAATGCGAGATATGCGCCGGCTGCAGGGCAAGCGCGCGCTCGATGTCGGCAAGTGCGCCGTCCAGGGTCTGCTCGGGCAGCGCGTACATCAGATCCAGATTGAAATTCGTGTAACCGGCGTCCTGCGCTTCCCTGATCGCGCGTTCGGCGTCGACAGCGGAATGGATGCGGCCGAGCCGGCGCAGCTTGTCGTCGTCGAAACTCTGCACGCCGAAACTGAGGCGCGACACGCCGGCGGAAAGATAGCCGTCAAAACGGCCATGTTCGACCGTGCCGGGATTGGTTTCCAGCGTGATCTCGATCCCGCGCGGCAAGGTGATCCGCGCGGCGATGCCGTCGAGGATCCGCGCGATCGCGTCCGGCGCGAACAAGCTCGGCGTGCCACCGCCGAAGAACACGCTGTGCAGAGGCCGGTTCGCGACCGCAGTGCCGAATTCGCGGAGGTCGCGATCGAGATCGGCGAGCAGCGCGTCCACATACGCATCGACCGGCAACGCGCCGTTCTGCGCATGCGAATTGAAGTCGCAATACGGGCACTTCTTAACGCACCACGGGATGTGGATGTACAGCGACAGCGGTGGGGGCGTGAGCGGCATGGGGCGATTGTAGGCGTTGGCGATCGGCGTGGCGGACGCCGTGGGCGGCTTCAGCCGCGATGCTTTTTCGAATCGCGGCTAGAGCCGCGCCTACGAAAATCGGGATGCGCCAGCGATCAATTCGCGCAGCCGCGCCAGCGCCTGCCCACGATGGCTGACTCGATTCTTCGTCGTCGCATCGAGCTCCGCGGCGCCGGCCCCCAGCGCAGGATCGAAGAACACCGGGTCGTAGCCGAAGCCATGCTCGCCGCGCGGCGCCGGAAGAATGCGCCCGTGCCAGCGGCCTTCCGCGATCAGCGGCGCAGGATCATCGGCGGCGCGCAGCAGCGCGATCGAGCAATGGAAATGCGCTGTACGTCGAGCCTCGGGCACCTCGCGCAGCTCATCGAGCAGCCTGGCGATATTCGCCGCGGCGTCGCCGTGGCCGCCGGCATAACGCGCGGAATACAGGCCGGGCGCGCCATCCAGCGCATCGACGCACAACCCGGAATCATCGCCGAGTGCAGCCAGCCCGGACCCGGCGGCCGCATGGCGCGCCTTGAGCAGCGCGTTCTCGATGAAGGTGCTGCCGGTTTCGTCGGCATCGTCGATGCCGAGGTCCGACTGCACGACGAGTTCCACGTCGAGGCCGGCGAGGATCTCGCGCATCTCGACAAGCTTGCCGCGGTTGCTGCTGGCGAGGACGAGTTTCATCGCCTGGCGTTCAGCGCGCGGGACCGATCAGGTCCCAGCGGTTGCCGTACAGGTCACGGAACACGACGACTGTACCGTAGTCCTCGTGCCGCGGCGATTCCTCCATATGAGCGCTGTGAGCGAGCAGGCGCGCATGGTCGCGTGCAAAGTCGTCGGTGTGCAGGAAAAAGCCGACGCGCCCACCGTGTTGGCGGCCGATGCACGCGATCTGTTCCGGCGTCGTCGCCTTGGCTAGCAGCAGACAGAACGCCGCGTCCCCCGCCGGTGCGATGCGCACCCAACGCTTGCTCCCGCCGCGGTCGCTGTCCTCGACCAGGACGAATCCCAGCGCATTCCGGAACCATGCGATCGCTTCGTCGTAGTCACGCACGAGCAGCGCGATGAACGCGACTTGGCGGCTCATGCCGACGCAAGCGCCTCGCGCTGCCGTACGCAAAGTTCGGCGACACCCTTGGTCGCAAGGGCCAGCAACGCGTCGAGTTCCGCACGCCTGAACGCGTGGCCCTCGGCGGTGCCTTGCAGCTCGATGAAGCCGCCGCCGTCGTTCATCACGACATTCATGTCGGTGTCGCAGGCGGAGTCCTCGGCATAGTCGAGATCGAGCACGGGCGCGCCCTGCCAGATCCCGACCGAGACTGCAGCGACCGCGCCGAAAACCGGATCGCGCTTGATCAGGCTGCGGCTTTTCAGCCAGGTGATCGCATCGATCAGTGCCACATACGCGCCGGTGATCGCGGCGGTGCGGGTGCCGCCATCGGCCTGCAGCACGTCGCAATCGAGGGTGATCGTGCGTTCGCCCAGCGCCTGGCGATCGATGCAGGCCCGCAAGGAGCGCCCGATCAGGCGCTGGATCTCCATCGTGCGCCCACCCTGTCCGCCGCGCGCCGCCTCGCGCTGGGTGCGCGTGCCGGTCGCGCGCGGCAGCATGCCGTACTCGGCGGTGACCCAGCCTTCACCCTTGCCGCGCAGGAATGGCGGCACTTTTTCCTCGATGCTCGCCGTGCACAGCACGCGCGTATCGCCGAACGCAACCAGCACCGAGCCCTCGGCGTGGCGCGTGTAGCGACGCTGGATGCTCACCGGCCGCAATTGATCGGCGGCGCGGCCGGAGGGGCGCGCGGAACTTGATGGGGGAGCCGACATACGGGTGGGCGCCGTGGCAGGCGCTTGGGCTATTGGGCTGCGGAGCTTACCATTGCGAACCTTCCATACCGCTGGACACGCCGATGCTGCGCAGCATGACCGCCTTTGCCAGCGCCGAGGCCGACACCGGCCACGGCACGCTGGCGATCGAGTTGCGTTCGGTCAATCACCGCTACCTGGAGCTCGGCCTGCGCCTGCCCGATGAGCTGCGCAGCCTGGAGGCGACGGTGCGCGAGCGCGTCGCGGCGAAGCTTTCGCGCGGCAAGGTCGATCTCGGCCTGCGCTGGAAACCGGCGGTTCCCGATGCGTCCGCGATCGCGGTCGACGACGCCCTGGTCACGCGCCTCGCCGACACCGCGCAGATGCTCGCGGCGAAATTTCCGCAGCTGCATGTCGATTTTGCCGCGCTGCTCGGCTGGCCCGGCGTGTTGCTCGATCGCGATACCGACCAGGAATCGTTGCGCGAAGCCGCGCTCGCTCTGCTCGACAGCGCGCTGGCCGAGATGGTCGCGACGCGCGCGCGCGAGGGCGAGCGCCTCGGCGGCTTCATGCGCGAGCGCCTCGATGGCATCGAGCGCATCGTCGCCGACGTGCGTACCTGCCTGCCGGAAATACGCACCGCGTTGCGCGCGCGTTTCGATGCGAAGCTGGCCGAACTCAAGCTGCCGCTCGAACCCGGACGCGTCGAACAGGAAGTCGTGCTGCAGGTGCAGCGCATCGACGTCGACGAGGAACTCGATCGGCTGACTGCGCACGTCGCCGAGGCGCGCCGCATCTTCGGACTGAAGGAAGCCGTCGGCCGCCGCCTCGATTTCCTGATGCAGGAATTCAACCGCGAGGCGAACACGCTCGGTTCGAAGTCCGCAGATCCGCGCACGACGAATGCGGCGGTCGAGCTCAAGGTGCTGATCGAGCAGATGCGCGAACAGGTGCAGAACCTCGAATGAAGGCGGAGAAATTGCGTGACGACCCGTATCCTCGCGGCTTCAAGAAGCTCGCGGGCCAAGATCGTTGCCAAATCCGTCGAGGAGACTACCGGATTCTCTACACGGTCGACGACGTGCGGGTCCTGGTGGAAGTCTTCAAGGTCGGCCATCGCAGCAATGTCTACTGCAGCTGAGGTCGCATGACAGCCGTCGCCAACGATTTTGCCGCCCTCGATTGCGCCCGCCGCCGCAGCGACGCAACTGAACGCCCGCTGTTCGCCAAGTTACTTGAAGAGGGAGTTGCATGAGCGGCACGTTGTTCATCGTCGCGGCACCGTCGGGTTCCGGCAAGACCAGCCTGGTCCACGCGCTGCTCAAGCGCGAGCCAGGCATCCGCCTGTCGGTGTCCTACACCTCGCGTCTGCCGCGCCCCGGCGAGATCGACGGCCAGCACTATCATTTCGTCTCGCGCGACGTATTCGAACGCATGGCGGCGGCCGACGCGTTCTACGAATATGCCAATGTGCACGGTGATCTCAAGGGCACCGCGCGCACCGCGGTCGAGCCGCTGCTTGACGCTGGGCGCGATGTGCTGCTCGAGATCGACTGGCAGGGTGCGCGCCTGGTGCGCGCAGCACGGCCGGACTGCGTCAGCGTGTTCATCCTGCCGCCCTCGCGAGCCGAACTCGAGCGCCGCCTGCGCGCACGCGGTTCGGACGACGCGGCAACGATCGCGCGAAGGCTCGCCGATTCGCGCCGCGAGATCGCGCACGCGGTCGATTTTGACTATGTGGTCGTCAACGATCAGTTTTCCGATGCGCTGGAGGATCTGCGCAGCATCGTCTCCTGCCGGCGCCTGCGCCGCGATCTGCAACTGGCACGTCACGCGGCGCTGTTCGACGACCTGCTGAAGACGGATTGATTGCGTGAACGGCTGCTGGCGGCCGCATTGCCGGATCAGCTAAGGTAGCCGTCGACTTTTCCTTCTCCGTCCGGGAGAAGGTGGCGCGTAGCGCCGGATGAGGGTGGCACGCGCCTGCAGCCCGCGCCGTGCCGGACCCTCACCCCAATCCCTCTCCCGGTGGGAGAGGGGCTTTCAACCGCTGAATTTCAACGCTTTTCATCCAATGGATCTGCATCGAGTGGCCGACGTCCCGACACGACAAGCGAACGACGCCCTGGTCCAGGTGCGCGGCCTGCGTACCGTGCTGAATGGCAAGATGATCTTCGACGGGATCGATCTCGACATTCCGCGCGGCAGGATCACCGCGATCATGGGGCCGAGCGGCACCGGCAAGACGACCCTGCTGCGGCATATCACCGGCCAGCTGAGGCCGGATGCGGGCACGATCAAGGTCGATGGAAAGGACGTGCCGGAGCTGTCGCGCAATGCCTTGTTCGAGCTGCGCGAGAAGATCGGCTTCCTGTTCCAGAACTCGGCCCTGCTGACCGATTTCAGCGTGTTCGAGAACATCGCGTTTCCGCTGCGCCAACACCTGAAATTGCCTGAGGAACTGGTGCGCAACATCGTGCTGACCAAGTTGCAGGCGGTAGGCCTGCGCGGGGCGGCCGAACTGATGCCGAGCGAACTCTCCGGCGGCATGGCGCGGCGCGTCGCGCTGGCCCGCGCGATGATCCGCGATCCGATGCTGATCCTGTATGACGAGCCGTTCGTCGGTCTCGATCCGGTCGCGCTGAACCAGGTGCTGAAGCTGATCCGCACGCTCAACGACACGCTGCAGCTGACCAGCATCCTGGTCGCGCACGAATTCGCGGCGGTCGCGCGCGCGGCCGATCTGGTCTACCTGATCGCGAGTGGCAAGGTGGTGGCGAAAGGCACGCCCGCTGAACTCAGCAAGGGCGATTCGGCGTGGACCAAGCAGTTCTTCGGCGGCGAAGCCGATGGCCCGGTGCCGTTCCAGTATCCGGCGCGCGACTACGCCATCGATCTCGGGTTCCCGGCAGGCGCGCAGTCGGCGGCAGCGAGATCGACCGGCGCGCGCCCGGCGGGTACGGCATGAACGAGATGCGCAAGGCGCCCGCAACGGAGCCGTCGATGATCGGCGACGCGCTGGCCCAGATCGGCGCCTGCGGCCTGTTCCTGCTGCAGATCCTCGCGGCGATCCCGAAGAGCCTGCGTCATTTCAAGGAGACGGTCCGGCAGATCTGGTTCGTCGGCGCGATGAGCCTGGTCATCATCATGACCTGCGGCCTGTTCGTCGGCATGGTGCTCGGCCTGCAGTTGTACTACGTGCTGTCGATCTTCGGCGGCACCGCCGCGCTCGGCACGGTGGTTTCGCTTTCGCTGTACCGCGAGCTCGGTCCGGTGGTGACCGCGTTGCTGTTCGCGGGCCGTGCCGGCACCTCGATCACCGCCGAGATCGGCCTGATGCGCGCGACCGACCAGCTTTCGGCGATGGAGATGATGGCGGTCGATCCGCTTGCCTATGTCGCCGCGCCGCGCTTTCTCGCCGGCATCGTCGCCATGCCGTTGCTGGCCTGCGTGTTCAACGCGCTCGGCATCTTCGGCGCGCACCTGGTCGGTGTGACCTGGCTCGGCCTGGACAACGGTACGTTCTGGTCGAACATGACCTCCAGCGTCGATGTCTGGAAGGATGTCATCAACGGCGTCTGGAAGAGCCTCGCGTTCGGCGCGGTCGTGTCATTGATCGCGGTATACCAGGGTTACACGACGCCACCGACCAGCGAGGGCGTCGCCTATGCGACGACCCGCACCGTGGTGTTCTCCTCGATCGTCGTGCTCGCACTCGATTTCGTGATGACCGCATTCCTGATGTAGGCGCGGCTTCAGCCGCGATGTTTTAGCCCTCCCCTTCAAGGGAAGGGTTGGGTGGGGATGGTGTGCAGGGTGCGATCAAGGTATCGCGGCTGAAGCCGCTCCTACGGGATACAGAAACAGGACGCAACACCATGACCCAACGACGTTCGTACCAGATCGGCACCGGTCTGTTCATCCTGCTCGGTTTCGCCGCGCTCGCGTATCTGGCGACGCAGACGACATCGATCGCGAATTTCCGCCAGGGCGACAGCTATGTGCTGAAGGCGCGCTTCACGAACATCGGCCAGCTGAAGCTGCGCGCGCCGGTCAAGCTCGCCGGCGTGCGCATCGGCTCGGTCGAGTCGATCGAGGTCGATCCGGCCAAGCTCGATGCGCAGGTGCGCATCTCGATCGACAAGCGCTACAACGGCATTCCGGACGATTCCGCGGCTGCGATATTCACCAGCGGTTTACTCGGCGACCAGTACGTTGGCATCCAGCCGGGCGGCTCGCCGGACATGTTCAAGGACGGCGACGAATTCGTGCTGACCCAGTCGTCGATGCAGCTCGAAGACCTGATCGGAAAATTTCTGGTCAACGGCTCGCCGCAGAAGCCGGCAAACGACAAGGCCGCGCCGGAGCCGGACGCGGCGAAGCCCGCGCCGGCGAATCCGCCGCCAACTCCCTCCAGGCAATGAGGAACACTGCATGTTGCGTACCCTAGGTTTTGCTTTCGCCCTGGCTCTGGGTATCGTCGCGACCACCGTTCGCGCCGATACACCGACGCCCGACCAGGTCGTGCAGGGCATCGCCGACGATCTCGGCAAGGCGATCGAGGGCCACCAGGCCGAACTCAAGAACGATCACGAGAAGCTGATCAAGCTGATCGACGGAATCCTGCTGCCGCGCTTCGACATCGACTACGCGTCGATCCTGGTGCTTGGCCAGTATGCGCGCAGCTCCACGCCGGAACAGCGCGCGCGCTTCGCCAAGGCGTTCTACAACTCGATCGCGCATCGCTATGCGGAAGGCCTGCTCAACTACACGCGCGGCCGCGTGCGCGTGCTGCCGACCAAGGGGGAGATGAGCGACAAGCGCACGATCGTGCGCACCGAAGTCGTACTCGACGACGGCAAGACACTCGCCGTCGACTATGCGTTCCGCAAGACCAAGGACGGCACGTGGAAAGCCTACGACGTGATCATCGAAGGTATTTCCTACATCACCAATTATCGCAACCAGGTCGCTGCGGAAGTGCAGAAATCCAGCCTTGATGCGCTGATCACGCGTCTGGAAACCCAGGGCGAGAAGGCGCTGGAATCGATGGAGCACGACCAGAAGGGCGGTCAGTGACCGACGCACTGCGCATCGAGCGCATCGACGCGAACCAGGTCCGCGTCGCCGGCCGCCTCGGCTTTGCCGAGGCCGCGGCAGCGCTCGCACGCAGCGAGGGCGTGATCGGCGCCGGGGCGCGCGAGGTCGAGGTCGATGTTTCCGCACTCGCGGCGATCGACAGCGCGACGCTGGCGGTCCTGCTGGCTTGGGCCGCGCGGGCGCGGGCGGGTGGCGTGGTCCTGCACTTCGGCGCGATTCCGGCCGATCTCGCTGCGCTCATGCACCTGTGCGACACCGAGCCACTGCTCGTCTGAGTGTGAGAAGCCGGCAAGTGCGCGCTGCGCATTCAGTGCGGATCGAACCTCACTTGCGCTCTTTCTGCGGCGGCTTGCTCTCGCCCTTCTCGTACGCATGCTGCTCGTCGAGCAGCTTGTCGACGTCGAGATCGCCGGTGCCCTGCATCTGTTCGATCAGGTCCGCGGGCGGTGCGCCGTCATAGATGTTGTAGATGCGGCGTTGGCGGTACGCGTCGCGCTGGAACACGTAGCGATCGTAGACGCCTTCGAGCAGGCTTTCGGCCTCGATGCCGCGCGAGCGCAACGTGATCAGGTAGAACATGTTCGGAAATTGCTCCGCGTTGTAGCGCAGGCTCTTTTCGCGCGCGTACCAGCCGAGCGGGTCGAAATAGTTGTCGACCGGCAGCCGCCAGAAGTCTCGAACCGAGGTGGAGCCGACCAGCGGCAGGACCAGGTACGGACCGTCCGGCACGCCCCATTTGGCCAAGGTCACGCCGAAGTCGGTCTCGTCGGGCGGCAGGCGCATCTCGCTGGCCGGGTCGAACAACCCGGCGAAGCCAACCGTGGAGTTGATCACGAGACGGCCGGTGTTGTGTGCGGCAGCGCGCGGATCGGCCTGCAGGATATCGTTGATGATCGAGATCGGCAGCTTCAGGTTCGCGAAGAAATTCGAGATCAGGCGACGTGCGTTCGGACTGGTGATCTTGCGGTAGCCGACCGCGACCGGTCGGATCACCGCCTTGTCCGCTACATCGTTGATCGCGTACATCTTGCGGTTGAAACCTTCCCACGGGTCGTCGGTGCGTGGCTTGGCGATCGCGCAGCCGGCAAGAATCGCCACGCTCAGCGCGATCAGGCCCGCTCGGAGGTGGGCTGAGCAGGAAATGGGAGCGGCCTTAAAAACCGCTCCGGCACACGGATGTGCCGCCGCGGCAAGCATGCAAGTGCTTGTCGCGACAAAGGTGGCGCGGCTTGGCCGCGACCGTTTGTGCAAACCGCGGCGGGACGCCAGGTTTTGCAAATTGTTCATGCGTCGCATGGATTTTTATTCTCGATGGCGTGCGGGCGTTGTGTGCCGGTCGCCGCTGGATGGTCCGTTCCGCGCCGCAAGGCTACGCGAAATCGGGGTGCGCATGCATCCCCATCCCGGCCTGCAGCCATCGCCGGGGGACCGCCGATTGCGCTGCACAAAGCCGCAGCGTTACAATGTGCGACAGCTAAAGCCATGAATTGGCTTCAATTTTGGTCGGAGAGTTTGAATGGCGCGTATCACCGTGGAAGATTGCCTCGAAGTGGTCGACAACCGCTTCGAGCTGGTACTGATGGCGACCAAGCGTGCACGCCAGTTGGCGAAGGGCGCGACGTCGGCGGTCGAGGGTCACAACGACAAGCCGACCGTGCTGGCGCTGCGCGAGATCGCCGATCGCAAGGTCGATCAGACCATGATCGACGAGATCGACAAGCAGGAGCGCGAGCGCGCCGAACGCGAGGCGCTGGAATGGGCCGCGGCCGAAGTGGACGACGATCTCGGCAAGAGCGGCGACGATCTGTGATGCATCGGTCGCTGCCGCGATGTCGAACCGATACGGAGCGGGTTGAAGAACCGCTTCGGCACGGGGATGTGCCGCCGCGACAAGCGTGGTGCGGCTTTACTCGCAGCATCCATGGCGCTCGTCCTGCGCGCCGGCCACGTCGTTCGTGCGCGCTCCCGGCGCGCATGCGTGCGGCGGCCGTTTGTGCAAGCCGCGGCAGGATGCCCGGTTCTGCAAGCTGCGGAGCGGCCTGAGCGGCTGCGCCCACGCCATGGCCACGACTGCGTCCCGGCGGGCTCGGGCGCCAGCGGTGAGCCAGCCTCCCGCCGACGTGCGCGCGCTCGAGCATCGCCTTGGCGCCTATCTTCCCGCGGATCAGGTCGCGCGGGTGCGCAGGGCCTATGAAGTCGGCGCACGCGCCCACGCGGGGCAAACCCGGCGCAGCGGCGAACCCTACATCACGCATCCGGTCGCGGTCGCCGGCATCCTCGCCGAACTCGGCATGGATGCCGAGACGATCATCGCGGCGATCCTGCACGACACGCTCGAAGACACCAAGTTGACCGTGGCCGAGATCGGTGCCGAGTTCGGCCCGACCGTGATCGAACTGGTCGATGGCGTGACCAAGCTCGACAAGGTGCGCTTCCGCAGCCGCCAGGAAGCCGCCGCGGAAAGCTTCCGCAAGATGCTGCTGGCGATGGCCCGCGACCTGCGGGTGATCCTGATCAAGCTCGCCGATCGCCTGCACAACATGCGCACGCTGGGCGCGATGGACCCCGAGTCGCGGCGGCGCATCGCGCGCGAGACGCTCGATATCTATGCGCCGATCGCGCAGCGTCTCGGCATGAACCGCTTCAAGGCGGAATTGCAGGACCTCGGCTTGCGCACCCTGCATCCGGACCGCCATCGGGTGATCGCCGAACGCATCCGCGCGGTGCTCGGCAATCGCCGCGAGGCGATGGCACGCATCGAGGCCGCATTGAATGCTCGCCTCGACGCCGAGCAGATTCCGCATCGCGCGGTCGGCCGGATCAAGTCGCCCTACAGCATCTATTCGAAGATGAAGGCCGAGCACAAGTCGTTCGCGCAGGTCATGGATGTCTACGGCTTCCGCGTCGTCGTCGACAGCGTGCCGCACTGCTATCACGCGTTGGGCGCCGTGCATGGCCTTTACAAGCCGCTGGAAGGGCGCTTCCGCGATTTCATCGCGATCCCGAAAGCGAACGGCTACCAGTCGCTGCACACGGTGCTGTTCGGACCGTTCGGCGCGCCGATCGAGATCCAGATCCGCACCGAGGACATGGACGCGGTCGCGGAGCGCGGGGTCGCCGCACATTGGGTCTACAAGACCGACGCGACGCCGACCAACAGTGCGCAATCGCGGGCGCGCGAGTGGGTATCGGGCCTGGTCGACCGCGAGACCCAGACGCCTTCGTCGCTGGAATTCATCGAGAACGTCAAGATCGACTTGTTCCCGGACGAGGTCTACCTGTTCACGCCGAAGGGGCAGATCCTCGCGTTGCCGCGCAATGCGACCGCGCTCGACTTCGCCTATTTCGTGCACACCGACGTCGGCGATCACGCAGTCGCGGCGCGCGCCGACAAGAAGCTGGTGCCGCTGCGGACGCCGCTGGTCAGCGGCCAGACCGTCGAGATCGTGACTGCGCCGTCGGCGAACCCGAGTCCGCAATGGCTGGACTGGGTCGTCTCGGGCCGCGCGCGCACCGCGATCCGCCATCATCTCAAACGCCTGCAGCACGAGGACGCAATCGATTTCGGCCATCGCATGCTCGATCGCGCCCTGGACGCGCAAGGCACGTCGCTGGAGGCGATCCCGCACAAGCTCCTCGATCGCTATCTCGCCGAGCAGAAGTTCAAGCGTCTCGAGGAACTGCTCGCCGATATCGCGCTCGGCAATCGGGTTGCCGATGTCGTCGCGCAGGCGCTGCTGGCCGCGCTGGGTGAGCATTCCCACGTCGCGCGTCTGCGCAGCAACGAGAAGATCCTGATCACCGGTGCCGAGCGCGGCGTGCTGAGCTTCGGCAACTGCTGTCATCCGTTGCCGGGCGACGACATCTTCGGCTATCTGTCGGCCGGCAAGGGCATCGTCGTGCATCGCGCGGAATGTCCGAACGCCGCCGAACTGCGCAAGACGCCGGAGCGCTGCCTCGAGATCGGCTGGGGCGCGGACGTGCTCGGCGACTACAAGGTCGAATTGCGTATCGAGGTCACGAACAAACCCGGCGTGCTCGCCCAGGTCGCCGCCGCGATCGCGGAGGCGGGTTCCAATATCGAGAACGTCGAGTACAAGGAGCGTGACGTGATGACGGCGACGATGCTGTTCACGATCGAGGTCGAGAACCGCAAGCGCCTCGCCGACGTGATGCGCCGCGTGCGCCGGCTGCAGGTGGTGACTGCGGTGCGGCGGCATCCGGTGTGATCACGGGAGATGGGAGACGGCAGGGTGAGCGACTTGCTACGCTTCCCGTCTTTCATCTTTCGTCTTTCGTCTCTCGTCTCACGGAGTTGCCATGACCCGCACGATCATCCACACCGAGCGCGCGCCTGCAGCGATCGGACCGTATTCGCAGGCGGTTCGCGCCGGCAACACGGTCTATCTGTCCGGACAGACGCCACTCGATCCCGCCACCGGCGAGATGGTCGAGGGCGACGTGCCGGCTCAGGCGCGGCGCGTGTTCGACAACCTGCTGGCGGTTTGCGCGGCGGCTGGCGGATCGTTCGCGGAGGTCGTGAGGGTCGGCATCTACCTCACCGATCTCGGCGACTTCGCGGCGGTCAACACGGTGATGAAGGAATACTTCCGCGAACCGTATCCGGCGCGCTCGACGATCGGCGTGCACGAGTTGCCACGCGGCGCCGGCGTCGAGATCGATGCGATCATGGTACTGGGCGGATAGCGCATCCGGTGGCGGAGGGCTTCGCACGGCGGCCACGCTTGATACCCTAGGCGCATGCCGCCAGCAGCCCGCCGACGTGTTGCCGAACCTCCAGCCGATCCGGGCCTCGCGCTGGTGACGGCGCTCCCCGGCGTCGGCCCGGCGCTCGGCGCAGCGCTTGCGCGGCTCGGCCTTGAGCGCGTGCAGGACCTGTGGTTCCATTTGCCGCTGCGTTACGAGGATCGCACGCGGATCACGCCGATCCGCGCGCTGCGCATCGGCGAAAGCGCGCAGGTGATCGGCGTAGTCGAGGCGGTCGAGCGCGGCTTCCGATATCGGCCGCAGTTGCGCGTCGCGATCAGCGACGCCTCGAATGCGACGTTGATGTTGCGCTTCTTCCATTTCAATCGCGCCCAGGCCGAGCAGTTCGCGCCGGGTGCGCATTTCGTCTGCTACGGCGAGGTCCGGCACGGCGCGCAGGGACCGGAGATCGTGCATCCGGAATACAAACGCGTGTCCGATGGAGCCGGCGCCGCAATCGAGGAGCGCCTGTCGCCGATCTACCCGACGACCGAGGGCCTGGGCCAGAAGCGCCTCGCCGGCGTGATCGCACGCGCACTTGACCTGCTTCCGAATGAAGCGACGCTGGAGCTGATTCCGGAAGCGCTGCGCGCGCCATTGCACCTGGCCTCGTTGCGCGAGGCACTGCTGACCGTGCATCGGCCGCCGCCGGACGCCGCCATCGCGGAACTCATGCTGGGACGGCATCCGGCGCAGCAGCGCCTCGCATTCGAGGAACTGCTGACCCATCATCTGAGCCTCAAGCGCCTGCGCGCGCAGGTGCGCAAGCACACGGCGCTGGCGCTTGCGGGCGATGGCGCGCTGCGTGCCGCGCTGCGCGCGAGCCTGCCATTCGCATTGACCTCGGCGCAGCAGCGCGTGATCGCGGAAATCGAGCGCGATCTGCGCGCACGGACGCCGATGCTCCGTCTCGTGCAGGGCGACGTCGGCTCCGGCAAGACCGTCGTCGCCGCCCTCGCGGCGCTGGCGGCGATAGAGTCCGGCAGCCAGGTCGCGCTTGTCGCGCCGACCGAACTGCTCGCCGAACAGCACTGGAACAATTTCCGCGCCTGGCTGCGGCCGCTCGGCATCGAGCCGGTCTGGATCGCCGGCAAGGTGGCCGGTCGCGTGCGCGAGGCGACTCGTGCCGCGGTCGCGGCTGGAGCGTCGATCGTGATCGGCACGCATGCGCTGATGCAGGAAGGCGTGGCGTTCCGCCAACTCGGCCTCGCGATCATCGACGAGCAGCATCGCTTCGGCGTGCACCAGCGCCTGAGCCTGCGCGACAAGGGACGCAGTGGCGACGTCGTTCCGCATCAGCTCGTGCTGACCGCGACGCCGATCCCGCGCACCCTGGCGATGACCGCGTATGCCGACCTCGACGTGTCGGTGATCGATGAGCTGCCGCCCGGGCGTACGCCCGTGCAAACCGTCGCGATCTCGAACGCGCGCCGTGCCGAGGTCATCCAGCGCATCCGGGCGGCCTGCGCCGAGGGTCGGCAGGCGTACTGGGTGTGCACGTTGATCGAGGAGTCCGGGCAACTCGAGGCACAAGCCGCCGAGGTTGCGTTCGCGGAACTCACCACGGCGCTGTCGGAACTGCGCATCGGTCTGGTCCATGGGCGCCTGAAGCCGAAGGAGAAGCAGGCTGCGATGGACGCGTTCAAGGCCGGCGATGCGCGCGTGCTGGTCGCAACGACGGTGATCGAGGTCGGCGTCGACGTGCCGAACGCGAGCCTGATGATCATCGAGAACGCCGAGCGCCTCGGCCTCGCGCAATTGCATCAATTGCGTGGGAGGGTCGGCCGCGGCAGCGCGGCGTCGAGTTGCGTGCTGCTGTATCAGACGCCGCTGTCGCGGATGGCGCGCGCGCGCCTCGAGGTCATGCGCGAAACCAGCGACGGCTTCCGCATCGCCGAGAAGGACCTGGAATTGCGCGGCCCCGGCGAACTGCTCGGCACGCGCCAGACCGGTCAACTGGAGTTCCGCGTCGCCGAGCTCGCCCGCGATGCGCATCTGCTGCCGAGCGTGCAACGCGTCGGCGAAGTCCTGCTGCGCGATCATCCGGACCTCGCGGAACGTCTGATCGCGCGCTGGATCGGCGGTGCGGCCCGCTATGCCGCAGCGTGATCGTGCGTACCGTCGAAGGACCGCGATGACGAAACTCCTGATCGACACCGACCCCGGCGTGGACGACGCACTCGCGATCCTGATGGCGCATGCACAAGCCGAGGTGGTCGGCCTTTCGATCGCGGCCGGCAACGTGGGACTCGGGTACACCGTTGCCAACGCGTTGAAACTGGTCGACGTGATCGGCGCGCCGACGCCGGTGTTCGCGGGTTGCGCGATGCCGCTGGTGGCGCCCGCCGAGGACGCCGGCTTCGTGCATGGCGCCGATGGCTTTGGCGATACCGGCTATCTGCGGTCCACACGCCGCGCCGCAGACGAGCATGCCGCGGCCGCGATCGTACGGCTCGCGCGCGCGCATCCGGGAAAGCTGACCCTGGTCGCGCTGGCGCCGCTGACCAACCTCGCGCTGGCCCTGCGCCTGGATCCGCAGCTGCCGTCGCGGATCGCGCGGCTGGTGATCATGGGCGGCGCGGTGACCGCGCGCGGCAACACGCAGCGCGTGCCGGCGGAGTTCAATATAGGCTTCGATCCGGAAGCCGCACACATCGTGTTCTCGCACTGGCCGGAGTTCGATCTGGTGGATTGGGAGTTGTGTCTGCGTCACCCGATAGCGTTCGATCGCTTCGATTCAATGATTGCGGCGGGCGACGTGCGCGCGCAGTTCTACGCGGCGATCTCGCGCAAGGCGCGCGCGTTCAACCAGGCCAGCGGCCGCCCCGGCATGATCGCGGCCGACGGACTGGCGATGGCGGTCGCGCTGGAGCCGGATATCGTCACCCGGGCCGGGCGCCACCCGGTTGGAGTCGAACTCGACGGCGCGCTGACCCGCGGCGCGACCGTGGTCGACTGGGAGAATCGCCTTGGCCAGTCTGCGCATGCGCGGATCGTGCTGGATATCGACCATGCGCGCTTCGAGGCGATGGTCGGAGCGGCGCTGCGACCTGTCGCGCGGCCCTGATCCGGGGTCCATCCCGGTCGAAACTTGCGCGGATGCGGCGCTCCGGGCTAGACTGCCGCTCTTTTATTTCCGCCCAGTCGCGAACGCCAAGCCCATGAAAGCCGACATCCATCCGAACTACAAGCCGGTCGTGTTCCAGGACATCTCCAGCGATTTCTCGTTCCTGACCCAGTCGACGATGTCCAGCAAGGACAAGATCAAGTGGGAGGACGGCCAGGAATATCCGCTGATCAAGGTGGAAATTTCCAGCCATTCGCATCCGTTCTTCACCGGCAAGCAGAAGATCGTCGACACCGCGGGTCGCGTCGACAAGTTCCGCCGCCGCTACGCTAAATAAGCTCAGGATCATCGTGCCCCGGACATGCGCTGTCCGGGAATCCGGCTCCGGCCGGATCAACGCCGGCCTCGCGCCGGCGTTTGCGTTTCAATCCCGATCCGATCGCCGCTCGAGCTTCCGCGCAACGCTTGGATCGGCCCGTCCGGACACGCCCACAGTTCCGGTCATGCGATAATCGTGCATTGACCGCGGCCTGGCATCGCGGACTTCCATTCGAGCATTCCTGGCTTCGCTGCGATCGCTGTCGGCTGGCGTATGCGGCGATTCCGCGCAGCAAGGAGTTTTTCGCCGTGTCCGACAAAACCGTCCAGCTCACCGATTCCGCCACGAACAAGAGCACCACGTTTCCGGTCGTGACCGGCACGCTCGGCAATCCGGCGATCGACATCGGCAAGCTCAACAAGGAAACCGGCTACTTCACGTTCGATCCCGGCTTCGTTGCGACCGCGGCGACACGCAGCGCGATCACCTTCATCGATGGCGACGCCGGCGTGCTGCTCTACCGCGGCTACCCGATCGACCAGCTCGCCAAGCAGTCGAACTTCCTCGAGGTCGCGTACCTTCTGATCAACGGGGAACTGCCCGACAAGGCGAAGTTCTCGGCGTTCGACGACGAGATCACGCATCACACGATGATGCATGAGGCGTTGAAGAACTTTTTGCACGGGTTCCATCACGACGCGCATCCGATGGCGATGCTGTGCGCCTCGATCGCGTCGCTGTCGGCGTTCTACCACGACACGCTCGATCTCAACGATCCGGAGCAGCGCCGCCTCGCCGCAGTCCGCCTGATCGCGAAGATGCCGACGATCGCGGCAGCGGCATACCGGTACTCGATCGGCTGGCCGATCCGCTATCCGCGCAACAATCTCGACTATGTGACGCGTTTCCTGCACATGATGTTCGAGGTGCCGAGCGAGCCCCTGGCCTTGAGCCCGGTCGCCGCGAGGGCGCTGGACCTGTTGTTCATCCTGCATGCGGACCACGAGCAGAATGCATCGACTTCGACGGTGCGCCTGGTCGGTTCGACGGGAGCCAATCCCTATGCCTGCGTCGCTGCCGGCATCGCTGCGTTGTGGGGCCCGGCCCATGGCGGCGCGAACGAGGCGGTGCTGAAGATGCTGGCCGAGATCGGCGATGCGAAGCACGTCGGCAGCGCGGTGGAGAAGGCCAAGGACAAGAATTCGGGGTTCCGCCTGATGGGCTTCGGCCATCGCGTCTACAAGAACTTCGATCCGCGCGCGACGATCATCCGCGAGATGTGTCACAAGGTGCTCGCCGATCTGCATGTCGACGATCCGCTGCTCGACGTTGCGATGGAGCTGGAGCAGGCCGCGCTGAAGGATTCGTATTTCGTCGAACGCAAGCTGTATCCAAACGTCGATTTCTATTCCGGCATCATCTACAAGGCGCTGAAGATCCCGAAGGAGATGTTCACGGTGATGTTCGCGATCGCGCGCACCGCGGGCTGGGTCGCGCACTGGCTGGAACAACATGAAGACCCGGAGACCAAGATCGGGCGTCCACGTCAGATCTACACAGGTGCGGTGAAGCGCGATTTCGCTGCGCTCGAAAAGCGCTGATGGCGAGGCGTGGGCGTAGCGAGCGACGTCTCACGACGCCTCACGCCCGGTCCGCAAGCAGCGCCTCGATCGCGTCCAGCCCCGCGCGCCGCATGGGCCTCTCGCTGATCCGGTCGAGCGGTGCCTGGCGCAGCAGATCGTACGGCAGCAGGGTCAGGTCGATCGAGGTGTCGCCCGCGCTGAAGCGCACGCCCGGGTAGTCGCGCGTGGTCGTCTGGTCGAGCCGGATGCGTCGGTCCTGTTCATCGTAGGGAATACCGTGCTCCTGCAGCAGCGCGATGACCTCGTGCGGCCGATCCGAGTACAGATGCAGGCACACCGCTGAATGTTCGTCGGCGGTGCCTTCGAGCACTGCACCGACCAGGCGTGGCTCGTGCGACGAGAAGAACCGCATCGCATCGCGCGCGGCCTTGCGCAACCTGCGCAACGTGTGTGCCTGCGCATCGCCGCGGAACAGGCGCTGATGCTCGCGCAGCGCCTCTTCGATGTCGCGGTTCGCCGGCAGGCCGGTGTCGTCGAAAATCCCGAGGCGCTCGGCGGCCTTGCGCTTGGCGTGGCCATAGTCGCGCAGGCCGCTCTCGCTGATCAGGCGCGCGGCTTCGACCGCGATGCGGCGACGCGTTTCCTGCTGCCGTGCCGTGCCGCGACCAGCCATCAGAACACGTCGTAGGCTTCGCGCTGTTCGCCGTTCTGCTGTTCGCTTGCCGGCGGTTGCGAGGCGAGCCTGCTCGCATCCTCGGTCTTCATGACCTCGAGGATCGCGCCGGGCTCGCCGGCCGCGGCGAGCAGGCCGCTGGAAGGATCGATGCGCACGCGGGTTATGCCTGGCGGCATGTCGAACGGCTGTTCCGGAACGTCCTTCAGCGCCCCGCGCATGAAGTCGATCCAGATCGGCAGCGCGGCCTTGGCGCCGAATTCACCGTGGCCCAGCGAACTGAAATCGTCGAAGCCGACCCAGCAGCTCGCGACCAATGTCGAATTGAAGCCGGTGAACCAGGCATCGCGATGGTCGTTGGTCGAGCCGGTCTTGCCGGCAAGGTCATTGCGCTTGAGCACCATCGCGGCCGAACCCGTGCCGCGCCGGATCACGTCGCGCATCAGCGAAGTCACCAGATAGGCGTTGCGCGGATCGATCGCGCGTGGCGCCAGATGCGGCTGGCCGGCGGGCGCCACGGCAGTCGTCACCGCATTGGCGCTGCCGATCGGATTCAGCGCGCTCGCGGTGCTGGCGGACTTCGGCGGCGCCGGTGGGACTCCGGCGTCGGCGAGCGGCCGTTCGGCACACGACGCGCAGGCGATCGCCGGGTCCGCGCGATAGACGACCTTGCCGTCGCGATCGTCGATTTCACGGATCAGGTACGGATCGACAAGATAACCGCCGTTCGCGAATACGGCGTAGCCGCGCGCCATCGCGAGCGGTGCGACCGCCGCCGTGCCGAGCGCCATCGAGAGATTCTCCGGAATCTGGTCGAGGCCGAGGCCGAACCGCGTGATGTATTCGCGCGCGTAGCGCACGCCGATCGCGTCGAGCAGGCGTACCGATACCAGGTTCACGGATTTCACCAGCGCCTCGCGCAGGCGGATCGGCCCCTGGAACGTGTCGTCGTCGTTCTTCGGCATCCAAACGCCGTCCGGTTTGGACGGATCCGGGAACTGCACCGGCGCGTCGTTCAACACCGAGGCGGGCGTGAAGCCATGCTCGAATGCGGCCGAATACAGGAATGGCTTGAAACCGGAACCCGGCTGGCGCGCGCTCTGGGTCGCGCGGTTGAACTTGCTGCGCAGGAAACTGAAGCCGCCGACCAGGCTCACCACTGCGCCGTCCTCGGGATTCAGCGCAACCAGCGCGGCTTCCGCCGCCGGGATCTGCGCCAGCTTCCATTTGCCATCGGCGTCCTGCGCGAGGCGCACGATGTCGCCGCGCTTGAGAATCGCGGCGACACTCCTGGGCGCCGCACCGCGGCGGTCCTCGTCGAGGTGCGGACGCGCCCACCCAAGCGAGGCAAGATCCAGGGTGATGTTCTGACCATCGTCGAGATGGATCGTCGCACTCCCCGCGTCGCTGTCGACGACCAGTCCCGGCGTCAGGCCGGCCAGCGGGTGGTAGTCGGCCAGCGCGGTGTCCCATTCGGCCTTGGCAGCACCGGTGGCGAGATCGACATGCGCTTCAGCTCCGCGCCAGCCGTGGCGCTCATCGTAGGTGAACAGGCCATCGCGCAAGGCGCGGTTGGCGGCATCCTGCAGATTCGAATCGAGCGTGGTCTTGATCACGTAGCCGTCGGTCAGCGCGCTGTTGCCGAGCCGGTCCATCGCTTCCAGGCGCACCAGTTCGGCGAAATAGGGCGCGTCCACTTCGACCGGCGCCTCGTGTGCCTGCGCGAGGTCGCGCTCCTTGTCCGCGGCGTCGTAATCCGCCTTGTTGATGAACTTGTTGTCGAGCATGCGTCCGAGCACGTAGGCGCGGCGTTCGAGCGCGCGCTGCGGACGGCTCAACGGGTTGCCGGTCGAGGGGAATTTGGGGATCGAGGCGAGCATCGCGCACTCGGCGAGGCTGAGCTGATCCAGGTTCTTGCCGTAGTAGAACTCCGCGGCGGCGGCGATTCCGTAGGAGCGGTGACCGAAGAAGCTCTTGTTGAGGTAGAGCTCGAGGATCTCGTCCTTGGTCAGCGCGTTCTCGATGCGGAACGCGAGGAAGATTTCCGAGAGCTTGCGCGTATAGCTGACTTCCGGGCTCAGGAAGAACATCCGCGCGACCTGCTGGGTGATCGTGCTGCCGCCGGCGACGTGTTTGCTGCCGGTGGTGACGGTCAGCCAGACCGCGCGCGTGATGCCGCCGAGATCAATGCCGCGATGGGTGTAGAAATCCGCATCCTCGGCGGCGAGAAACGCCTGCTTCAGGCGCGCGGGAACCTCATCGATATGCACAGGGCGGCGCTTGGTCTCGCCGAAGGTCGCAATCAGCCGGTCATCGGCGGACTCGATCGTGAGCGGCACCTGCATGCGCACGTCCTTGAGCGTCTCGACCGAAGGCAGGCGCGGTGCGATCAGCCAGTAGGCGGTGCCGAGAGCGAGCCCGCCAAGCAGGATGCCGGCCAGCGCCAGATAGAGCGCATAGCGCAGCAGGCGGAGAAAGAGGGTCATGCAGCAGGACTTGTGATGCCAGTCAAGGTATGTGCGGTAAGTGTCGGAGTATAGAACCTATATGATTTCACGGGACAGGGTGTGGACCGGCTTGGGGTCGCCTTTGGGGGCGGCGTAACCGGTTAAGTGGCTGTCGGCCCTCGCTTTTGCGATAAGACTGGACAGCTGTTGAAAAACCGTTAATCATCGTATTTAATGTAACGGCGCATCTTTCGCTCGTAAGAGCGCGTGGGAAAGGGGAAAAGTGTGGGCCTGTTCACACCTAAAGCGCCGCCATTGATCGGCGTAGACATCAGTTCGACCGCAGTCAAGCTGCTTCAGCTCGGGCAGGTCGGTGGCCGTTATCGCGTCGAGCACTACGCCGTCGAGCCGCTGCCGCCGAATGCGGTCGTCGAGAAGAACATCGTCGAGGTCGAGGCGGTCGGTGATGCGATTCGTCGCGCGCTGAGTCGGTCGGGCGCGAAGACCAAGTTCGCCGCCGCCGCGGTCGCCGGTTCGGCGGTGATCACCAAGGTGATCCCGATGCCGGGCGACCTGTCCGACGAGGACATGGAAGCGCAGATCGAGGTCGAGGCGAACCAGTACATTCCCTATCCGATCGAGGAAGTCAGTCTCGACTTCGAAGTGCTCGGTCCGATCAAGGACAATCCGGACATGGTCAACGTCTTGCTCGCTGCCTCGCGCACCGAGAACGTCGACCTGCGCGTGGCCGCGCTCGACCTCGGCGGCCTCGGCACCAAGGTCATGGATGTCGAGGCGTTCGCGATGGAGAACGCGTTCAAGCTGATCGCCGATCAGCTCTCGGTGC